>CAZRIQ010000062.1:0-4812 GCA_964600175.1 uncultured Melioribacter sp.
ATACAACATTGTAAATAGAGTAAGTAAAACCAGCGAAACAACAACAATATATCTGTGTAAAAATTTACTGTTGCTAATTTGCGCCAGCACAATAAAGAGCGGGAAAATTACAAGCATATACCTTGGAAAGGACTTAAGTGTGTTGGAAGATATGGGGATTAAAATCAACAGTACGTTTATCAAGCTGTAAGACGGTCTTAACTTTTTTAGACCGATTATGCATAACCAAACTGCTAATACGGCAAAAATTAAATCGGAATAGAACGCACCGAAAGCAGTTCCGTTTATTATTCTGCTTATGTGTGCTTCAAATGAAACCCACGGCCAATTTATAAATTGGTTCCAGCCCGACTGGCTTGACTCAAAACTTATTAACCAATTTCCGAACTGAAAGTGATTATAGATAAAGTAAGAAATCATTCCCAGCAGCATAACCGGTATGTAAAGTATTTTCCAATCAAACAATTTTTCACGTGAATCTCTCTGCGAGAAGTATTCCCAAAGTGCAAACGGAATTATTATAACACCGGTTAACTTTGTCGATGTCAGTAATATTCCAAATAAGGCAGCGTAGTAATATTTCTCTCTTCTAATAAAATATACCGAAGCCAAAAGATTCATTAGAAATAACGACTCGCTCCATATACAGGCAAAGAAAAACGAGAATGGCGAGATAGATATATACAACAGTACTTTACGTGCAAAGTTTTTGTCGTAGTCCATCAGTAAAAGTTTGTACAGAAAATAAAGTGCAAACAAAAATGAAATGTTCGAAACTATTAAAAGGGATAGTGTTGTATCCCCGATTAAATAATTCACAGCTTTGCCTGCTAAGGGATATAAAGGGTAAAAAGCATGATTCGAATATCTTGCGTTCACTTCACCGTATCCTTCGTTCACAATACGGATATATTGGTTTGCATCCCAGCGTTCCCACATACGAAGCAGAAAATTTTCACTCGGCGTGTTATGTAACCACAACGGATGTTCCGGTGCAAAATCCCTACCAATCGCTAAAAATGCAATTACCGCTATACCGAAAATAAATCCTCTCGAGAGAACAAAAATTTTAAATATCGGTTTGTATTCTCCGAAGGATTTTAGAATCCTTCCGGTTAAGCTGCTTCCAGACATAAATAGTTTGTTCCTCTATCAATCCCAAAAGAATTAGTGTAACGCCAAACATAATTATGATTTTTAATCTAAAAAGTCTAATTATCGCAATCGATTTCCTGTATGCTTCCGTGCCAGATAAACAGCCCCAAAAACAAAAGTTATTACACCAGGCATCCACAAATATTTGTTCTATATGATATGACATTATTTGATAGGCAAAAAAAAATCGCCATAAAGAATGACTGATAAGCAGAGCAACTTTTCCAACCTAATCGGCGTCTTAATAGGTGAACAGTAAATAATCAGCTACAACGGTTCTTTTACAGCAAAAAAATAATAAATTAGTCGGGGGGACTAAAATGAAAACGAAAGTATTTCTTTCTTCGTTTGTATTATTAACACTTCTATTTACAACCGCAGCATTTCCTCTTGTAAATAAGCCTGTTCCAACAGAGGACGAAAAATACGCAGCCATCGAAGCCAATTTACTTGTCGGATTAAATTCGGACAACGAAGGGCTACGGGTAAGCTGTGCTTATTATCTCGGCGAAATGAGATCAAAGAAAGCCGTCAACCAATTAATGAGATTATTGAGAATGGATGAAAGCACGGCTGTTAGAACGGTAGCTGCTCTTTCGCTCATCAAAATCGAAGATCCTCAAGGTTTGTTCCTGGTCAAACGAGAAGCGTTATTCAACGATCAGGAAAAAATCAGACAAATATGCGGCAAGTTTTACAACGCCTACATATTGGAATGCTGCGACACAACAACTTCGACATTCTTAAAATCAATTTACCTTTCTAAGAAATAACCAAACGATTTCTTTACCACAAAGTCCGGAGGATTAAATTCCTTCGGACTTTGTTGTTATTTTTAACTTCAAGTAGTTTTTTCTTAGCATTTATAAAATCTTTTTGTACTTTAATGTAGAGTTGATTTCAGTCACTATTGAATTTAAGGTTGGCTTAGAACACAAAACTTTTTTTGAATGTAATTTAAGTTTGGTGAGGGTCAAATTAATAGGAGGTAGTTATGACTGGAATGATTGTCCTTTCGATAATATTCGTAATGCTCATATTCTCCTCCGGAAAAGTGATCAAAACATTCAGAGAAATAAAATCGGATCATGAATAATTATAAGGCTGTTTCAACTACTTAGTTAAAAATCAAAGTTTCGTTGAAACAGCCTTTCTGTTAAAAAGTAAAAGACACTATCCTTCCGTTAGTGAAATTAAAGAAATCGTCTTTCTGTGCAATCATTACTCCTTTTTCCAAATCGTATTGTGTTTTATTTACAACCTCAAGGCAGGTAGGACAAACAATCAATTTTACTCCCTTCTTAACAAGTTTATCAAGAAGAATTTTGGAAGGTTCGAATTTTTTAAACTCGAGACTAGCCGCTTTGTTCAGTACTACCTCTACACCCTGATTGTCAAAAAATACCAGAACATTTTTGTCTTCGGATAACCTAAGTGCCAACGTTAAACCCATCAATGCACTCTGGGGATCGTCGGAACCGTGAGAAATCTGAATGAGGGCGCCGTCGTGTAATACAACCGGCGGCGGAGCCGGTGCTTCAGGCTGAACTTGCTTTTTTTTCTGAGCAAACGACGGCTCGATGCACAAGCAAACAAAGATCGCTACTACCGCTAATTTTTGAAATTTCATTTTAACCTCTCACTTTAATTTATCTGAAACGATTGGAATTGCATTCCAAAATAAAAATTAGTTTAAGAAGTTGAAACAAATTTTATTCGGTTTTTATGATTAAAAAAGACGTGTAATCTGATTAGGAGCTATGCAAGTTCGATCGGTTTTTCTTTTTCGGCTAAATAAACTTTTACATCGTTCGAAAAACTTAAAATTTTATGACCAAGCCAGTCTCTTGCAGCATCTTCGCCGTGTACTAAAACAACTTTTTCCGGTTTTAAGCGTTTCACAATTTCAAACAGATCTTCCCGCTTTGAATGCGACGGGAAATAAAATCTCTTTACATCACATCGAACTATCTCGGCTTCAGGCGAATTGGGTAGAGTTATTTTATCTCCTATAACCGAATTCAAAATTTTATAGCCGGGAGTTTCACTATCCATATAACCAACAATGAATATGGCAAAATCTTTCTGCTTTAACCAATATTTCATCAGTTCAAACGATTTGGTTCCCTCCAGCATCATACCGCTGGAAGCGAGGACAATACCGGGGTTTTTATTGAACAAATTTAAGTCGTGAATCTCGAACAGGTCGGATTGTTCAACTTCCTTGAACTCGAAATTTTTGATTTGCCTTTTCACAAGATATTTATTGTTATCGTATACTTTTGAAATATGATTTCCCAATCCGCCTGTATAGATTGTTGTTTCTGTCAAACTTCTCTTCTCCATCAACGAGCTGATAGTCGCAAGAATCTCTTGTGTTTTACCCAACGCAAATACGGGAATCAAAATCGAACCGCCGCTGTTCAAAACTTTATTGGCTTCTTTAGAAAACCTTTTTTGTTCGTTCTGCCAGGTACTTAAAATTTTTGAATCGGTTGCCGCATAAGTCGATTCGGTCATTAATGTATCTATTTTCCCATTTGGCAAATCTGCGCCGTCCATTATTTTCTGTTTCGAAAGATTAATATCCCCGGTATAAAAAATTCGCTCTCCCTCATATTCAATTAAAATCCCAACAGAGCCTAGGATGTGTCCGGCATCGTAAAAAGTAATTTTAATTGAAGAACCGGAATGTCTTAGTCCGCGTATTTCAATTGTTTCATTACACTCAATTGTTCTTATCGTTCTTATCAAGAGATCAATTTCTCCGTGAGTATAAGGAACGAAATTTTCAATTCCACCCATTTCTTCCTTTAGAATATTTACGGCATTATGAAGAGTTAGTTCCGCTATCTCTCTTGTCTGCGGAGTTGAGTAGATAATTAGGTGCGCAAATTTTTTGATAAGAAAAGGCAACGAACCGATATGATCCTGGTGTGCATGACTGATAAAGACGAAATCGACCGGCAAGTTTTCAATTAGATCAAACGAAGGGAGGGCATCGTAGCCTTTTTTCTGCGGATGAATGCCGGAATCCAAAACGATTCCGGTACCGGAGATATTCAAATAAAAGCAACTTGCACCAACCTCATCTGCGCCGCCCAGCGACAATAGAGTGATCATTTATAAAAGATCGTCATGAACTTATTTTGTAATATTCATATTCATAAACCGAATGGAGTACGGGTTTATCTTGTGCAGAATATCTGATTGTTTCTTTCAGCAACCCGTTCGGGAAATAAAAGAATTTCAACTTAATCCTGCGTACGCTATTAGCATAGGACTCATCTTGAACGAGATCCCCGTTTTCATTGTACATAAATTTTCTGTCCATGTTCTGACCTTTAATTTCAATCAGTCTGCCGTTTATATCAAACTTATAGCTGGTAATGCTTGAAACTTCCTTGTTGCCGACAGTGTTCGTTGAAACCTCCCGAAAAGTATTTGTTGTATCGTTATAAGTTCTTTTTAAAACTTCTACCGGTTCACCTTTGGGGTTGAGAAAATTCGAGTTCATAAGAACATTATTCCTATAGCCCGAAACCTCTCTATATATTAGACTATCGTTATTAGAATAAAAAGAAGTCTCAACATTGTCTCTGTTATCGTCGTATGTATAGATAAATTTCTTTTCACCGGGTAGTTTTGCATCGGTAT
>CAZRIQ010000062.1:4822-9348 GCA_964600175.1 uncultured Melioribacter sp.
CAAGTCCGCCGCTATCATATTGGGAAGCCTGGCTTGCAAGCAGTTTGTTTTTCGAAGCACGGATTTCCATAGAGATTTGTCTGCCGGCATCGTCATATTTATAAACCCACTTCTTATAACTTGTGCCGGTTCCAACGTAAAGATAATCTTCGGTTCTTAGTCCTTTCTCATTGAACAAAATTTCCTCAATGAGCTTTTTTCCGGGAAGAACCGAATACTGTTTTATTTTCTTGATATTGAATTTCTTCGCTTTCTCAAATTCCACTTCCCGCTGATCGACCTTGAATTGTTTCCCAAACCTATCGATCGAAACAACTTTCGGCATACTTTCATCGGCTTTTACAACGGAATCGGCTTGAATGCTTTCTTTGTTTTTGTTTTCCTCTTTACTCTTAGAACAACCGGTTACTATAAAAACAGAAAGTAACGCAAACGATACAATAACTATCATCATTGTGAAAAGACGATTTATTTTATAATTCATGTTGCCCCTTATTTTTCTGACTATTCAATTCTCTTTTTATAAATGAATGCGATTATATTTCTGCCACGGTTAAAAATCAAGTCAATAAATATTTTTCGTTACTGCACTTTACTCTTTTTTATTTCGAGTCTCTCCCGGTACAATTGACCTATTTCCGCTCCTATAATAAACAAACACGACGAATAAAATATCCAAAACAATACTACAACTATAAAAATAAATGCGCCGTAAATCTTGTTGGTAGAAAGAAAATGTTTTACGTAATAGCCGAAGATCCAGCGCGCGAGTTCCCAGAGTATTGTCGCCCAGAATGCCGCAACCATCGGTACTCTTTTACCAAGCTTTTCGTAAGGAATTATATAGTAAAACATGAAGAACATGAAAAACATCACCAGCAGAGAACCTAATTTTATTACCCAATCAACAATATCCGTAAACCTGAAAGCACGAAATATATCGAGCTTTTCTGCAGAATCTACAATCAATGTAAACGTCGGTAAAAGAAATATCGAAAGTAAAACGAAGAGAACAAGAAGAAACACCATTCCGACGTCTCTAAAAAATCCTATCCACGCACTTTTTTCTTCGGAGACGCTGAATATTCTATTCAAGATTGTCCGCATCGAACTAAATAACCAAGTCGATGTAAAGATCAACCCGATAAAACCGATGTAACCGGCGAGCGTTCGGAATTCAATTACTTCCGGCAGTCTTGAGAGAACAACTCGTTTAACATAATCAGCCGTATTCTGGTATGGAATTATTGCATCGATAGTTTGTTTAAGTCCCGTTTCAATCATCGCCTGGCTGAAAATATTTCCGACAAGTGAAAGCATAACAAGTATTAACGGAATGAAGCTTAGCAGAAGTGAAAAAGCAATTCCGCCGCCGGAAAGAAAAATGTGATGCTCATCCATCCGCTTCCAGATTTGCCCGGAATAATGTTTAAAGAACTCAACAAACTTTCTGTAAGTCGGAACCGGTATTCGGGATGTTATCCACCTTAAGAGTTTAAATCGTGACATTTACCCGCCTATGGCGTGATCCATTTTTTTTGCAATCGATGTAAAGTAGAGATCGGCAAGCAGCTTCAATGAAAAATCATATTGATCGTTGACGTTCAAACTTTTACCTCCGACAGTTCCTATCAAATTAAACGGCGTGAAACTCTTCGAAACCATCTCTTCAAATTTTTCCTTGTCCTCAAGGTCAACAGTAACAACAATTCGCGACTGCGATTCTGAAAACAAAGAAAAGTCCTCACGCAGTTTAATCGGGATTTTGACTTTGGCACCGACCGGGTTTTCTTCATCCATTATACAGCACTCTGCAACTGTGGTAATTACTCCGCCGTCGGAAACGTCGTGGGCAGATTTTATAAGTTTTTGATCAATCAATTCCAAAGTCAGCTTATGAAGATCTTTTTCAGTCTGCAAATCGAGACGGGGTATTTCACCGGTAACAAGGTTATGAACGACTTTTAAATATTCGCTCCCGCCTACTTCTTCGTAATCTTCGCCTAACAAATAAATCAAATCATCTTTATCCTTAAACGGTGCAGTCATAACATTTTCCAGGTTCTCGATCAAACCTACCATACCGATTACAGGTGTGGGATAAACAGCAGCATCGGGACTCTCGTTATAAAAACTCACGTTGCCTCCGGTTACGGGTGTATTGAAAGCCCTGCACGCTTCTCCCATACCTTCTACAGCTTTTTTGAATGTCCAATACATTTCCGGTTTGTAAGGATTTCCGAAATTAAGACAATTAGTTACAGCCAGCGGCTCGGCTCCGGTACAGACAACATTCCTTGCCGATTCCGCCACAGCAATCGTCGCACCTACTTTCGGATTCAAATAAACGAACCTGCCGTTGCAATCTGTTTTAGCCGCAATTGCTCTGTCGGTTCCCTTTATGTATATAACCGCCGCATCGGAAGGACCGGGACCAACAATTGTGTTGGTCATTACCATTGAATCGTACTGTTCGTAAACCCATTTCTTGGACACAATATTCGGTGATGAAAAAACCTTTATAAAACATTCGGGAATACTTTCCGGTTCGGGAAGTGATTTCAAATTAAAGCGGGAAGTTTTCGACAAGTACACCGGCTCTTTCGCATCGCGTATGTAAACAGGAACATTTCCACCAAGTGCCAATTCCTGCGGATTAATCTCTACTTTCTTTTCTCCTTCGTAATCGACCACAAGTTTTTCTTCATCGGTAATTTCCCCTGCAATCTCGCAGTTCAAATCCCACTTTTCAAAAATTTCTCTTATTCGCTTTTCTTTTCCTTTCTTACCAACAACAAGCATTCTTTCCTGGCTTTCGGAAAGCATAATTTCGTAAGCGCTCATACCGGTTTCACGCAAAGGAACTTTATTCAAATCGACAAACATCCCGGAATTGCCTTTCGCACTCATCTCGGAAGTTGAACACGAAATTCCCGCAGCACCCATATCTTGAATACCAATTACAAGTCCTTCTTTGATAATTTCAAGAGTAGCTTCCAACAAAAGTTTTTCCGTGAAAGGATCGCCGACTTGAACCGATGGACGCTTCGCTTCCGACTTCTCGGAAATTTCTTCCGAAGCAAAAGTCGCACCGTGAATCCCGTCTCTTCCCGTTGAAGAACCGACTATCATCACGGGATTTCCCTTCCCTTTCGCAACAGCAGACACAACATATTTTGTATCGACCAAACCAATTGCCATCGCATTGACGAGCGGGTTGCCTTTATAGCATTCGTCAAAATAAACTTCTCCGGCAACAGTAGGAACGCCGAATGAATTGCCGTAATCTCCTATTCCCTTTACAACTCCTTCAAACAAATATCTTGTACGTGCGTCGTCCAAAGTTCCGAACCGGAGTGAATTAAGTGAAGCAATCGGGCGGGCGCCCATTGTAAAAATATCCCGCAAAATTCCGCCTACGCCGGTAGCCGCACCCTGGTAAGGTTCAACTGCCGAAGGATGGTTGTGACTTTCTATCTTAAAAGCAATTGCAAGTCCGTCGCCAATATCAACTAGCCCGGCATTTTCTTCACCGGCACCGACAAGCAGTCTTCCGCCGGAACGAGGAAGCGTTTTCAACAATGCAATCGAGTTTTTATAACTGCAATGCTCGCTCCACATTACGCTAAATACGCCTAATTCGGTAAAACTAGGAATTCTGCCCAATCTTTCACAAATCCACTTAAACTCTTCTTCGGTAAGCCCGTGTTCTTTTGCCAGCTCAAGAGTAACTTTAGGTTCTTTGGTCATCTTGCCCCTTTGGGGATTGTAAAATTTTTTGAATTGCCAATATAACACATTTTGATTTTCCATAACAGAAACGAGTTTTATAACCGAAAATTGATACGTGATTTAATTGCTTAAAAAAGCAAACCTTCATATCTTTCAATCGTCTTAATTAGACAAGACAACGATGTTCAGGGAAATTTAATGTCTAATTTTAACAACAATAAATATTGGCTCGGGGCGGGATTAATATTCATCGTCGCTATAATTTTATTTTACCCGCTCAGTACCTACGACGCCTTCAAATTTGAAACCACACGCACAAAAGCAATTTCCATTGCAAAAGACTTTCTCAACAAGCAAAACATAGATGTTTCCAATTTTTATTCGGAAGGATTTCTAAATGCATCAACTATAGAGAACAAATACCTGCTCAAAAAATTAGGCAGAACAAAATTCAAAGAGGAATTGAAAAAAAGTTCCTGGTCGAACTACGGATGGATGGTAATGTTTTACATCAATCTTCAAAAAGATCTTCCTCAAACAACGTATTATGTTAATGTAAGCCACGACGGAAGAATAACCGGTTACAGAAGGGAAATTCCCGATACGACATATATCCCTTCGCTGGATCAACAACAAGCAACCGGATTTATCTCCGACTATATTCAGAAATATCTCGATATCGATTTCAGCGGATTTAATTTAGTCGAATCAAAAGAAGAAAAATATCTCAACCGTACCGACCATTCATTCACCTGGGAAAAAGAGGATGAGAATTTAAGTGCAAAATTACAGGT
>CAZRIQ010000063.1:0-9344 GCA_964600175.1 uncultured Melioribacter sp.
AAAGGAATGGCTCAATAGATACGGCGGCGATTGGCTCGACCCTCTTAAGAAAAATTTGGTGTACAAATGAAATTAAATATCGGCTGCGGAAAAGACTATAAAAAAGGATATATCAATATTGATGGGAATAAAAATCATAACCCGGATTTGATTCTTGATATTCAACAAGAAAATTTATTGAACAGATTCGAACAAAATTCTTCTGATGAAATTTATGCTAAAGATATTCTTGAACATTTTACACATTGGGAAGCAGTTGATTTGTTAGAAAAGTTTTATTCATTGTTAAAAACAAATGGTTTGTTGACTATTATTACTCCAGATTTTCAAACGATAATCGAGAGTAATAATCCAATCCATGTAAAATTATTGTGGATTTATGGTGGTCAAGATTATTTAGATAATGATGAAGGCAGAAAAAATTACCCTCAATATTATTGTCATAAATTTTGTTGGATTCAAAAAGATTTAATAAGTGAATTAACAAGAATTGGTTTTAGAAGAATAGTTCCTAATATAAATCGTGAATTTAATCAAATTATAAAGGCAATTAAATGAAGTATTTATTAATAACAACAACAGAAAACCGAAACACGGGCGATGAGTTGATAAGAATCGGCGTTCAAAATCTTATAAAAGAAATCGATCCTTCGCCACAATTTATTTTGTTGGATAAAGAACACTGGCCGGAAAATGAAATCAACTTTGATAAATGTATACTTTGCGGCATGCCTCTATTTTGGGATAATCCCGAAAGCTATTCTCAAAAAGCCGGTTGGTGGGGAGCAATGTTTGATGGTTTTCCTTCAAGAAGAAAAAAAGATTTTCTTATTCTAGGGGCCGGTCATGTTGTCTCTAATGTGATTAAGGATCAATTACGATACAATGCCGCAATTCAAGAGGCTATTAATAAATCATTTGCCATTACAACTCGGAATTTTATTATAGATCATCCAAAATTAATTAACAGCATTTGCCCGGCAGCTTTCGCAGTAACAAAACGACAAGAACCAAAAATAAGGCTCTGTAATTTTATGAAGCATGGTGCACATGATAAATTCTTTAACCCGGTAGAAGCCGAAATATGGGGAAGCAAAGTTAAAGAACTATCTGATTTTTGTTTACAAAATGATTTTTATTTTATTGAACATGAACATCCGGGCGTTGGCAGTCGACATGAGAACCCGGAGGAATTGGGCTGGCCCGATGAAAGAATTTTTAGATTTGAAAAGGCGGAAGATTATCTTCCTATATATGCTCAATCGTCTTGTTATTTTGGGAATAGATTGCATGGAGCTCTATTAGTTGCGGCCCTGGGAAGGCCGTCCATTGGGATCGGTTATGAATCGCGTTTAGAGATGATTAAGTTAGTTGGGGCGCAAGCGTTTTATCCATCTCAAATTAATATAGACCACATCAAAAGCCTATTAACTTTAAGCGATACTGCTATTCCCGAAATTGTTGATATAGAAAGAAAAAAGAATTTAGAATTAATAAAACAATTTATAAGTCAATAATATGGATATTGTCTATCCCGTCGGAACCGGAAGTCTCTGCAAGAATCAAGAGCTAAAATATTCTCTTCGTTCATTAAAATTTATTGAACATAGAAAAATATTCATCATTGGCCATAGGCCCGGATTTCTTAACAACATTATTCACGTGCATTATTCTGAACGAACTCATAAAAAGCAGTTCAATGTTATCAATAAAATATTAGCCGCTTGCAAACTCGATAATTTATCTCATGATTTTATATTAATGAATGATGATTTTTTCTTTTTAAAAGAAACTGAGATAAAAAAATATTTATACAATTGCTCTATTAAAGCCCTTCAAAATAAAACGCCGCGAACTCAATACGGAAAATCTCTCGCAAGTACAATAGATTATTTAAATAATAATCATCTGCCATTTAATAACTTTGAAATTCACTACCCAATGATTTTTAATAAACAGAAGTTTTTAAACTTGTTCAGCTCTTTCGATTTGAATCAACAGGTAAATTATAGAAGCGTTTACGGAAATTATTTTAAGCTTGACGGCTATGTTTCACACAAAGATTTTAAGCTACATGAGATCGATCAATTCAATGAGAGTGAGGACTATGAGTTTATTTCCATAGCAGATAAAATCATGGTTTATGACAGGTTCAAAAATTTCTTAAAGAATAAGTTTCCAGATAAGAGCAATTATGAGTTATAATAAAAAGTTACCAATCCTTTACTTCTTCCAGCCATTACTTCTTCCAGCCATGCTTTATGATTTCTTTCTAAGAAAAAGTCCGTTAAAATATCTCTTGCGGATTTCGATTTATCTTCACCAAGTTCCGCCGCGAACTCATTCAAATTCTTTTCTAATTCAGAATCTATCCTGACATGTAAAACTTTTGTTTTAAAGTGTGATACATTTGTTTGTGACACACTTGAATTTTCATGTCTATTTTTCTTTTTATATCGAACAAATTCCAAGGTTCTTCTCCTTGCGGGTTAAGTAGTAGTTATGCCGAATGCTTACTTGCATTCAGATAACGCTCTGTAATTGTCAATAACTCTTTGTAATAATTTTCAATCCATTTTTTAGGAGTTTCAATTACTCCGCTTCTTTTATTTGATTTTCTTAATTTATCAGTGAACTCTTTCTTATATGCCTTAAAACTATTATCTAACCACGCTTCCCATCCACTTTCTACTTCAATTTCCGTAAGCATCGGCATAACAAGTTTTTCAAGCCGATTGCTTTTATCGTTTACAATTAAAAATAGTTGTTCTGCAATGAAAGATTTTTCATATTTTTCAATATTGTTTATAATATCTACTAAAATTCTATTTACATTTTCCATAAGTATGTCCTTAAAATTATTATTTTTTATTTCCGCAACGGCTTAAAAACCACCCCGTTATGCTTGTTGCGGGCTAATATTCGTTAACCCCTCTGCATAAGCCAATATTTCCTCCAATTTCTTTTTGCCATAAGTAGTAATCATAAAGGTTTGATCGCAATTATGTGGTGTATATAACAATCCTTGCCTTGCTAAATCGTAGGCATATTCTTTTCTCGTATCATTAGTATTTACTTGGTCGTAATCGTTTACACAGCAATTATAGTGTAACAATATTTCTAAATGTAATGGGGTCATTGTCTCTCCTCTTAATTTTGGGCTGCGCATTATTTGCAACGCCGTTATATTTATTGGCGGTTAGCATCCAAAAACCACTCAATAAATTTTTTGCTCTTTTTATTACACTTTACCGCTATTTCGTCATAGGTATTTATTAGTAAAATGAATTCCGGTTGTATTATAAAACTCCATTCACAATTACTACTCCACGCCATACTTTTTATTTGATCTAAATTTTGTATTTCAATAAATTCAATATCATCATCGGAGATAAACTCGTCTGTAAGCTGCTCATCACCATTAAAAACTAAAAAATCTATTTTGCCATCAACTGCCATAAAATAATGTTCAGCCATTGCCCACCGCCAAAATTATAATTTTCATTTCTTTACCATCAACTTTGATCATAACTTTGTCCTTTATATTTATTTAAAATTTGTTTTTTTACTTCCGCAATCCGGTGAAATGCGCCTACGTTATACGGAAAACCGGCTAACTTTCGTCATAATAATCATCATAGCGGTTTATATTATCTTCCATTTCTTCTATGCCGTTTCTACTCCCATCATATTCACCACTTCCGTCTGCAAATATTTTGGCTCCGCATCTTTCACAATAAATATAATCTGCTATTTCACCTACTTGTTGTTGTTCGTGCCCGCAAACTCCACAATAATGTCTTTTATAATTATCCATTTTATTCCTCCCGCCGGTTTCCGTATAACAAGGCAATCAATTTGACCAGTTACACAGTCCGGCGTTTTTTAGTTATTTAATATTTGTTTTCTAAAATGTCGCTCACGGTTTAACAATTTGCGTTAATTCTTTCTTTATTTTATAATCTCCTTTATAGCGACGTGATCACTACCTATGATCAATTTGATAATTATTAAGTAACAAATCATAATATCGTTCACTTGCTAATTCACATTCTGTTTGCATATCACCCCAACTTTTAGCATTATATATGATTTCAATATCATTGATAAATTTTTTGATCAAACTTATTTCAATACTAAGTTCTTCTAATTCTTCTTGCATCTTATCGTCCTTTTTAATTTTCATGTGCTGCGCCTTTGCTGACTAGCGTTTCAGCCGGAACAAAATTTTCCGATATAAATTTCCACTGTGAATCAATCCGAGGGTTAGTCCCTCCAAGTCCGCCGAATCTATCATAAAATTCTTTTTTTAGTTGTTTCATTGTATAAGGTTTGTTGTCTAAAAAGTTTTCTTCTTTCATAAATCCTCCTAAAATTTTGTCCGGTTAAGCCCAACTCCGTTATAAAGCCGCATCTTTTTGTTTTAGGATATTGCCAAATGTTGGGCGGCTTTATAACCAGCAAATCAAGCAGACGGCTTAAAGCAACTGACATTTGGCGGGAAACATTAAAACAAAAAACTTTCTGATTCAGCATAGTTTATTTCTAACTCCGTTTTATTCTGTTCATCCAAATCATTTATCCCACAAAAACCATTGCACTCAAATAATGGTTTAACTTCACATTTTGGCATATCATCAAGGGATTTCAATCCTGGATAATCTGGATGTTTTTTTAGGAATACATTAATGTTACCAGAAACTTTAGCGGATTTACTTTGGTCTTTCAACATAGTTACCGGCTTTCCTTTTCGGTTAGTCAATTCGTGTTCGATGTTTGCCATAAACAAATATTTGGTTGGGAATTCTTCTTTCATTTTTTGCCAATAACCAATCCCGCCTTGTACGCACCCAGTATTAAAACAATTATTATTATGGAATCCCAGCTTATAAGTTCTTGGAATTTCTATCCCATCATTTTGTAAAATTTCTATACAATCTTTTTTATCAAGCCCAAATAAAAGCAATGGGAAAATCGGTTTTGATTCTGGATAATTTAACTTCATTGAAATCGCTCTATTCATTTCTTTCTTAGTAAGTTCAAACCCGAATACTTGGTAATCATATTCGTTTTCTCTCTGCCATCTTTTTCTAACTTCTCTTTTCAATTCAGAAGAACAAATTGCTCCGTGAGCTACATTTAGACTCAAATATTTTTCCCATACATCAATAATATTATTATACTTTTCCGGGATTGCGCTAATAGTTTCGATCTTCTTATCATACCATTTTTCACAATCAGTTTTGAATCTATAAGTATCTTCATCTTCATTAAAAGTATCTATCATAATAAAACGGCAATTATCAACTCCATAAATTTCAGAAGCTTTTTTAGATGCAACTGCCGATGTGACTCCACCTGAAAACCAACAAATTATATTCATAAAACCTTCCTACACGTTGCGTGTTATTTAATTATGTTACGTGTTAATACCTAACAGCCGCTGCTTATTTGCCACACCGTTATTCCGAAAAATTGCTATCAATTTTGTTAAAAGGAATCCATTCATAAACAGTTGCCCTATAAACTTGCATTCTTTGGTTTAACCAATCAATAGCCCATACTTCATATTCCCCAGCATCGCCATTAATTTTTACTTTTAAGCTTGGGTTGTTTATCAAGTCCGCAATTTTCGGTATAACCAGCCTATCAAGCGGATGGGTTTCATCTTCTACAATATGGTAATGTTCATCTGTCGCTAACGTTGTATGCTTTTCGTTTCTTTCATTATAAAAATGTTTATTGCAAATTGGACACCAGCTTACTTTCGCACTCCAGATATTATATTCTAATTGATGTTTCATAATTTATTCACCTCCCTTTTTCTCTTTAATCATTCTGGTACAATGAACGTGCCAAATAAAACCAATAAAAATAAACTAAAAACAAACCACAATAAAGTTGTCGGTAAAACTTACATGTAGAAATTACAAAAGATTGTAAAACTTACCGATAAAATTTAAGGAAATGGCTGTAATCTGCGTTTTTGATTTGGCACGTGCTTTGTATCTTATTAAGCAAATGTGATTGACTTAACGAAAAAAATAAAAACAGGAGAAAACATGATTTTAATTAACACAAAATTCGCGCAGAGTCTTTTAAACAACAAAGAAGGTGCAATCTCGGAAGCGTTAATAATTGACTCGGTTGATTATTATATAATCAATACGATTTGGGAAAACGTAAAATTCATTGTAAACAAAATTGAGTTAGATTTATTAATAATAAAATAAAAAAACAATGTCAAAAGATTATATAAAAACTCTCGAGTTGCAGAACCTTAAGTTAATGCAAGAAAATAAGGCGTTGAACAAACGGCTTGATGTGTTGCTGTTGAAAGTGAAGGAATTACTCGATCAAAATCGAAACTTAAAAATTGAATATAAAAATAATATCGATAACGTCGGGAATAGTTCTTGACAACAATTATATTTTATTATAAATTGTTATAAACAATTATAAGGGTTGAAGAGATGGCAAAGAAAAGAGAAAAAAGTTTCAGTACAATAAGATTTAGAAAAGAAATTGCAGACCAGATAAGAAAGATTGCAAGTGAAGATGGGCGCAAAATAGAAGTTGCCGCAGAGCGTCTAATTGAAACCGCAATCAAAGAAAGGGAAATTAAGAATCATGCTATTAATTAAAACCCCCTCGATAAACCTAAAGGCATCCCCTGCCGGAGCTAAATTTCGCCGGGAGAGTACTGGTTCTCTCCCGGTTAATAAGGAGGATCGATGAACTGGTATGAATGGATTTTATTAATAATTTTTATAATCGTTTTAAATTTATGGCTAGGAAAAAGATTAATGAATAAATTATTTTTTAATGAAGAAAAGAGGAATAATCATGGTAAAAATTGAATTAAAATCGCTACATCTAAAGAACTTTAAAGGGATCAAAGATTTAAAAATTGATTTCGATAATATTACAAATATTTCGGGTGAAAACGCAACTGGCAAAACTACAATCAATGATGCGTTTCGATGGTTATTATTTGATAAAGATTCAACCGACAGGAAACAGTTTGAAATAAAAACAATTGATAAAGCTGGAAATGTGATTCATGGTTTAGAGCATTCCGTAACCGGAGAGCTCTTTATCAATGGCCAGTTAAAGATTTATCAAAAAATTTATAAAGAGAAATGGCAAAAAAAACGTGGCGATACGGACTCAACTTTTACAGGTCATGAAACAATTTATTCGATCAATGATGTTCCCGTTAAAGCTCAAGAATTTCAGGAAGAAATTTCCAGTCTTATTGACGAAGAAATTTTTAAGCTTATCACTAATCCTCTTTATTTCTCAACAATTATGAAATGGCAAGATAGACGTGAAAAATTATTAAACATAGTCGGCGATATTACTAATGATGAAATCATTGATTCAGAAACTTCATTGAAGAATATGAAAGAATTATTTGAGGCCGAAAAAGATTTTGATAAATTGAAAAAAGGAATCGCGGCGACAAAGAAAAAATTAAATGATGAAATCAAAATGATCCCGGTCCGTATTGATGAATGTAATAATTCTATTGTTGATATTGATTTTAATATTATTAAAATTGAATTGGAATCAAAAGAAGTTGAACTCTCAGATATTGAAGACCAATTAACTGATGCAAGCAAAGAGAACCCGGCACTTGCTGAGAAGAAAAAAGAATTAAATTCTTTACGAGCGAAAATAAGCGAGATCGAAAATGATCATACTGAAAAGAGATATGCTGAAGCTCAAAAATTAAATTCAAATCTGCGAAAACATCAAAGTGATAAATCTGAACTTGAAAATTCATTAAAAGAAATTGAGAATAAGATCACATCATTTGAAAATAAACGAGATGTGCTTGCAAAGGAAATTAAGAATTGCGCTGAAATATGGGATAGAAAGAAAGCAGAACAATTCATTATTGATGAAAATTTCATGTGTCCGACTTGTAAAAGAAAACTTGACGATGATGTTATTGAAAACAAAAAAGCTGAATTGCTGGAAAATTTCAATTCCGAAAAAGCAAAGAAACTGGAAGAAATTTCGAAAGATGGGAAAATACATACCGAACAAAAATTTAAAGCTGAATCTCAATTAAAAGATTTTGAACAGCAAAAAATTGAAACCAAAAAGGCTATTGAAGAATTAATTAATAAAATTACTGAAGCTAAAGAGGCTATTGAAGAATTTGAAAACACAGAAATGGAATATCCCGAATTTTATTGGGCTTACCGAGCTCAGGTTGAAGAAATTACGGAAATCATAAACACGCCGGCAGATTCATCTATTGATGTTAATGATTTGCGTTTAAGAAAAACTGAGCTCATTAAGGAAATTGATTTGATTAAAACTGAACTCCGGGCCGAAGAAAATAATATAAAGATGCGTAAACGAATTGAAGAATTGAGCGATAGAGAAAAAGAACTTGCTCAAAAAATAGCCGATCTTGAAAACAATGAATTTCTTTGTGAAAAATTTATTAAAACAAAAGTCGAATTGCTCGATCAAAAAATCAATTCTATGTTCAGCTTTGTTCGTTTCAAATTATTTGACATACAAATAAACGGCGGACTTGTTGAAACATGTGAGGCTTTAATAAACGGTGTGCCTTTTTCGGATGCTAATAATGCCGGGAAAATAAACGCCGGCATCGATATAATAAATGCACTCTCAGATTACTATGAGGTCTCTGCTCCTATTTTTATTGACAATCGGGAAGCAGTCAATCAAATAATTAAAACTGATGCACAGGTAATTAATTTAATTGTTTCAAAAGATCCTAAATTGGTTGTGAAATCCGGAAACGAAGCATTAGAATTAACTCATTAAAATAAATAGGAAAGTTAACATGACAAAAAAAACAGATCAAATCGAAAAAGCTAAAGGCGATAACGCAGCCTTAGTTGTAACGGAAAAAAACATTACCGATGAAGTTCTTCAGCGAGTTGCACAGCTTGAGAAGTCCGGCGGATTACAAATACCCTCGAACTATAGCGCACCGAATGCGCTTAAGTCTGCATGGCTGTATCTGCAGACTGTTAAAGATAAAGACAAACAATCAGCCTTAAAGGTCTGTACTCGGACTAGCATAGCTAATTCGATGTTGGATATGGTTATACAGGGCCTCAATCCTCAGAAGAAACAATGTTATTTTATTGTTTTCGGAAATCAACTCACTATGTTACGCTCTTATTTTGGAGCGGTTCTTGTAACAAAGCAACTACCTGGTGTTAAGGATGTTTTTGCAAATGTGATTTATAATGATGATAAGATAAATATTTTGATAGACACCGAAACTATGTCGAAACGACTTGAACATGAAACTTCTTTCGACAACATTGATATTAATAATATTAAAGGCG
>CAZRIQ010000064.1:0-9328 GCA_964600175.1 uncultured Melioribacter sp.
CCATCGTGAGCGAAAGCAGTGTTTAACGCATTGAACGCATTTTCAACTTTGGAAAATTTGTTAACATATTCTTTAAGAAGTCCCGGATTGCTTTTTTCAATGTTCGCAAAACTATCAACCGTTAAACCACTAGGAAGATTTTCAATTTTACTCAAATCATTTCTGAACATTCCATTTTCGAAAACCATCAAGTAATAATCAAAATCCTTGAACAAGTAATTTCCGATTTTCTCTTTTCTCAAGTCGGTTGAAACCGAATTAACGGTAGGAATGAAATTAAATTTTAGAATCGGAGAAATATTAGTGTACTTCCAATCCTCGTTTTTCAGAGTCGGGAATTCCATTTCGGCAAGCTGCTTTATTGCCTCTTTCCTTATCTCATGAATAGAATTTTTAGATTTCCCGTTCAGTTTATTTTCGAACGAAGTGAAGTTTTCCAGGTACCATTCTTTTTGATTTTTATTTAAGTCTGTCGACATTAATGCCTTCTCCCGTTTTTACACACTTTGTTCTGCAGGTTCTTCGTTTTTAATCCAATCGTAGCCTTTGTCTTCAAGTTCCAGGGCAAGTTCTTTTCCGCCGGATTTAATTATCCTCCCTTTAGATAGAACATGAACAAAGTCCGGCACGATATAATTAAGCAGTCTTTGGTAATGAGTTACAACGATAATCGCATTTTCCTTATTTCTAAAAATGTTCACTCCACTTGAAACAATTTTTAACGCATCTATATCCAGCCCGGAATCGGTTTCATCAAGCAAAGCCAGTTTCGGGTTCAACATCAGCATCTGGAAAATCTCGTTTCTCTTTTTCTCACCGCCGGAAAAACCCACATTCACATAACGGCTTATCAGCGTTTCATCCATTCCCAGTACTTTGGATTTCTCTTTGATCAGTTCCATAAATTCTTTTGAACTAAGCTCCGGTAAATCGTTGTATTTTCTAATTTCATTCAAAGCTGTTTTCAAAAATGTTGCGTTGCTTATCCCGGCAATCTCCAACGGATACTGAAAGGCAAGGAACATACCTTCTCTTGCTCTATCTTCGGGAGCCATATCTAAAAGATTTTTCCCTTCATAATAAACTTCACCATGCGTCACTTCATAACCGGGATTCCCGGAAAGTACGTTTGCCAATGTGCTTTTCCCCGATCCGTTCGGTCCCATAATAGCATGCACTTCACCTTTTTTCACCTCAAGATTTATCCCTTTTAGGATTTCTTTACCTTCTATGTTTGCATGTAAGTTCTTAATTGATAACACTGTTTCTCCTTTTTAATCATGTGTTCATGTTATTTGCCGCCGGAGATTCTTCCTTGCTCAAGAAACAAGCTCGTCAGAATTAAAAAGAATCATCCAACCGAACCTTCCAGCGAAATTGCCAAAAGTTTTTGAGCTTCAACAGCAAACTCCATCGGGAGTTCGTTAAAAACTTCTTTACAGAATCCGTTAACTATCATATTAACCGCATCTTCCGTAGAGATACCTCGCTGGTTCAAATAAAAAATTTGGTCTTCGCCGACTTTGGAAGTTGTCGCTTCATGTTCAACTTTAGCAGTACTGTTTTCAATTTCAATATAAGGAAATGTATGAGCACCACATTTATCTCCCATCAGCATTGAATCACACTGTGTGAAGTTTCTAGCACCTTCAGCGTTCTTTCCTACTCTTATCAATCCGCGGTATGAATTGTTGCTTCTTCCGGCAGAGATTCCTTTCGATACAACTGTGCTCTTTGTATTCTTACCTATATGAATCATTTTTGTGCCGGTATCAGCCTGCTGCATATTATTTGTAACCGCAACCGAATAGAACTCGCCGATTGAATAGTCACCTTGCAAAATACAGCCGGGGTACTTCCACGTAATTGCAGAACCGGTTTCAACCTGAGTCCAAGAAATTTTAGAATGTTTGCCCCTGCATGCGCCGCGCTTTGTAACAAAATTATAAATACCGCCCTTACCGTTTTTATCACCGGGATACCAATTTTGAACTGTTGAATATTTTATCTCGGCATTATCAAAAACAATAAGTTCAACGACCGCAGCATGCAGCTGGTTGTTATCTCTTATAGGTGCAGTACAACCTTCGAGATAACTGACATACGAATCTTCATCGGCAATAATTAATGTTCTCTCGAATTGTCCTGTCTCTTGCGCGTTAATTCTAAAATAAGTCGAAAGTTCCATCGGGCATCGAACACCTTTCGGTATATAAATAAACGAGCCGTCACTAAACACTGCCGCATTCAATGAAGCATAAAAATTATCCGTGTACGGAACAACAGATCCCAAATATTTCTTGACAAGATCGGGATGATTCTTTATTGCTTCCGAAATCGAAGAGAAAATTATTCCTTTCTCACTCAGAGTTTCTTTAAATGTAGTAGCAACAGAAACAGAATCGAAAACAGCATCAACGGCAACGCCGGATAATTTTTTTTGCTCTTCCAAAGGAATTCCGAGCTTTTCAAATGTCTTCAACAATTCCGGATCGACTTCTTCCATACTGCTAAGTTCCGGTTTTTTCTTTGGTGCCGAGTAATAACTAATATCTTGAAAATCTATCTCCGGATATTTGATATTTGCCCAGTGAGGTTCTTTCATCTTCAACCAATGACGATATGCTTTCAAACGCCAGTTGGTCATCCATTCCGGTTCACCCTTCTTAAGTGAAATAAATCTTATGACTTCTTCATTCAATCCCTTCGGTGCCGAATCGGACTCAATATCTGTAATGAATCCCCATTTATATTCTGAATTCGTAAAATCATCCAGCATTTTCATTTCTTCAGACAATTCTTCATCCGGCTTCAAATCTTTCTCTTTTAGCTCATTCATAACAATCCCAATTATTTTTCGCTGTAAACGTATTTAATCTTGCAAAAAAAGTCAAGATTAAACCAGCAACAGTTAGCTTTTTTCTCAAAAACAGCGTTAATGGTTATCAAAACGTTCAAAATGGAGAGAAAATCAAGATTGCCTTTGCCTTAGAATTTCAAACAAAACGACACCGGCAGCAACTGAAACATTTAACGAATCCACTTTACCTTGCATTGGTATTTTGATCAGGAAGTCACAATTCTCTGCCACCAATTTTCGAATTCCCTTCTCTTCGTTCCCTACAACTAATACAAGCGGCATTTTGAAATCCTGTTCGAGATAACTTTTGGAATTTTCAGAAATGAATGTACCGGCAATCCAAAATCCGGAGTCTTTTAATGTGCGAATTGTATTTACAAGATTATTGACTTTTACAATTTTCAAATGTGATACGGCACCTGCCGAAGTTTTTTCAACTGTTTCATTGATTGACGCACTATTGTTAGTTGTCAACAAAACTCCATCGACTCCTGCGCACTCGGCTGTTCTTAAAATAGCGCCGAGGTTGTGCGGATCTTGAATCGAATCGAGAATGATCAACAAAGGAAACTCTGAACTCTTGGATTGATCAATTATTTCTTCTACAGATAAATAATTTTGATCGCTTATGAGTGCCAGCACGCCTTGTGAATTTTTTGTTTTGACAAGTTCATTAAATTTGGAAGGAGATATTTGCGAGATTTTTATTTCATTCTTTTTCGCTGCAGTGAAAATTTTATTAATCGCATCACCGTGCTGACCGAACAAAATATAAATCTGTTCAATCTCTTTGCCGGAATTAATTGCTTCAAGAACCGGTTTACGACCGTATATTCTCTGCATTTTGTTATTCCGTTTTTAATAAAGAATTTCTTACAGACAAGAGGAATACCGAAGTAGAATCACTTACTTATTAATTTTTGATAAACTTTTTCAAGTTCATCTTTGTTAAAAGTGAATTGTTCGGTGCCTTGCATATCTTTCAAAACAATTTCGTTCCTGGCAAATTCTTCCCCACCGATGAACAAAACAAATCTTGCATTCTGTTTGTTCGCTTCGCGCATCTGGGCTTTTACGCTCCTACCGGAATAATCGAGATCAACGGTTAAACCTTTTTCTCTGAAGAACAACGAATAATCGTAGGAAATTTTATATAAGTCTTTATCGATCGTTACAATGAAAAGATCAACCTTCTCTTCTTCAGGAGAAAATGATTTTTCATTTTCACATGCAAGAAGTATACGTTCAATCCCGGCGGCAAAACCGACACCCGGAGTATCTGTGCCTCCCAATTCTTTTGCGAGCATATCGTACCTGCCGCCGCCGCATAGAGCACTCTGCGAACCAACACTTCCGCTCACTATCTCGAAAGTTGTATGAGTATAATAATCCAAACCGCGGACCAACCGCGCATCGATCTTAAAAGGAATACCGGCACTTAACAAAATTTGTTTCACTTTTTCAAAATGTTCGAGACTTGCGTCATCAAGATATTCAATCAATAAAGGTGCGTTACTTAAAATCTCTTGATCCCTTTCGTCTTTGCTGTCGAAGATTCTTAGGATATTGACATCAAACCTTTTACGGCTGTCTTCCGAAAGATTATTGAACTTCGGCTTCAAATAATCTTTAAGAACGTTCTTATAATTCTCTCTCGACTGCGGTATGCCAAGCGAGTTCAATTTAACAGATAAATTTTTCAGCCCAAGCAATTTCAAAATTTGAAAAGGAATAATTATCATTTCGGCATCAAGTGCAGGATCGGCACTTCCCAAAGCTTCTGCACCGAATTGATGAAACTGGCGGAGTCTGCCCGCTTGCGGTCTTTCCTGACGAAACATTGGAGAAATATAAAACAGTTTATTCAGACTCTGTTTTTTATCAAGAGAGTGTTCAATAAACGCACGAACAACTGCGGCAGTCATTTCCGGTTTGAGCGTAATGCTCGTTTCACTTCTATCGAGAAAGGTATACATCTCTTTGCTTACTATATCCGTAGCTTCACCGATGCTTCGTGCAAACAAACCTGTCTCTTCAAATACAGGTGTACGAATCTCTTTGTAGTTGAATTCGGTCATTACTTTAATAACGAGGGATTCGAGATAACGCCACTTAGGTATATCGGCGGGAAGAATATCTTTTGTGCCGGTGATAGCTTTAATCATTCAGCATCTCTTTTAAGAAATTTCGAAATATTGCTTTTCTTCTTCATCGAATAACTTATAGATTTCCTCTTTGGATTCCGCTTTCATCAACGCTTCTCTAAAATCATCTTTGTTCATCATTCTTGAGATACGGCTTAGAAGTTTAATGTGGGGACCAACTAAATTTTCTTTTCCTATCAAAAGAAAAATCAAATTGACAGGCTGGTCGTCGAGCGCTTTGAAGTCGATCGGCTCGTCAAGTTTGCCGAATGCCGCTATTATTTCATTTACACCGTTCGTTTTTGCGTGAGGTATTGCAAATCCTTTTCCAACACCGGTGGACATAATTTTTTCTCTTTCCAAAACAGAATTTCTCATCGCTTCAAGATCTGTAACCCTATCGTTGTCTTTGAATAAATCAACCAGTTCGTTTATTACTTCTTCCTTCGATTTGCCCTTCATAGAAGCAATAATTTTATCGGGTTTCAAAATGTCACAAATTTTCATTCATGCCTTCGCTATTTAGTTGCAAAAAAGTATTTATTCCGCGTTCAAATTTAAGAAAGGGAGTTTCTTTAATCAATTTAGATTAGGTAAAAACAATACCCTCATGAAAAATCCTTTTTCTGTTGCCTGCCTGATAAGTATACCTTAATTTTGAATTAAAGCATTTATTGAAAATTTTTTTGAGGATAGTATGGATATTCAAAACAAAACCGTCCTTGTACTGGGAGGATGGGGATTGGTAGGAAACGCAGTTATAAGAAAATTTGTTCCTGAAAAACCTAAAAAAATTATTGTCACATCACTTAAGAAAGAGGAGGCGGAAGACGAAGTAAAAAGGCTACAGATGGAATTTCCCGATTTACCTAAAGATTATTTTGTCCCTTTCTGGGGAAATATTTTTGTGAGGAATGATTTCAAAGACTCAAACCGTTACGATCTGCTTTCAAATAAGGAAAAAAGAAGCGTATTGATGAAAGACATAATGGAAGAATTGACGGATGATGTCCTGCAGGCATCAACAATTTACCAGCTCCTTTCAATTCATAAGCCTGAAATAATTATTGATTGTATTAACTCAGCAACCGGGATTGCTTACCAAGATGTATATACGACTTACTACAAAATCAAAAAAACAATTGAGAAAAAATCTTCGGTAGATGAACTAATCGATGAGACGGAAAAATTACTTTGCACGATTTACATCCCACAGCTTATACGTCACGTCCAGGTGCTTTATAACTCAATGCACTTGAGCGGAACAAAAATTTATGTTAAAATAGGAACAAGCGGAACGGGCGGAATGGGTTTAAATATTCCCTACACTCACAGCGAAGAGAAACCCTCGCGAGTATTGTTGAGCAAATCTTCCGTTGCCGGGGCACACACTCTTCTGCTCTTTTTAATGGGAAGAACACCCGAGGGACCAATCACAAAAGAAATAAAACCAACTGCAGCAATTGCGTGGAAGCGGATTGAATTTGGAGAGATCAAGAAACACGGCAAGCCAATTGAGATTTTGGATGTTCCGGTTGAAGAAGCCGAATCATTATCAAAAAAACTGAAATTAAAAACCGATAAAAAATACACAACTACTGGTGAAACATTAAAATCGGTTTTTATCGATACCGGTGAAAACGGAACTTTCTCACGCGGCGAATTCGAAGCTATAACGGCACAGGGTCAAATGGAATATGTTACGCCGGAAGAAATTGCTGTTGATGTCTTGTACGAAATTAAGGGCGGAAATACGGGTCACGATATCATTAATGCTCTTGATAACGCGACACTCGAGCCGACTTACCGCGCAGGGTACATGCAGCACTCGGCAGTAGAAAAACTTGCCGAGCTTGAAAAAGTTCATGACACAAATAGTGTTGCTTTTGAACTCCTTGGTCCGCCAAGACTTTCAAAACTGCTGCACGAAATCAATTTACTGAAAGCCGTCTGTGGCGGAATGAAAGACGTCCTGAAAGAATCGGCATCGACACTTTCTCAAAAAGTATTCGATTTTCTGAAATCAAATCCTAAACTGAGAAACGAAATTATTTCAATTGGAATTCCGATATTGACGCCGGACGGTAAATCGCTGATAAGAGGTGCAGAAATTAAAATCCCTCCATTCCGAGGCGAAAACGAACTCGATGTTACTCCTAAGTTAATTAATTTATGGGCACACGACGGATGGATCGACCTCCGGAAAGAAAATATGGAAGCATGGAAAAACAGGCTTCAGCAAATTGTAAACAGAGCTGAAAACATTACGTCGACCGATACAAGTTCTATGCACGTTAGAACAAAAAAATACTGGAATAATTTTGAAACGATCGACATAGGAAAGGTCGTTGGATGGGTATTCATTAAGGAAGAAAAGGGCGAACGAATGAAAGCGTAAGTTTGTTCTAAAGAGTATTAGGCTCCGATGTAAACTTGTTTGTTTAAGCGAACATCGGAGCTTGAAAAAACAATCTATCTCACATAAGTAGATTTAAAAATTAGGTGTAAACTTCTTACCCTTATGAAAATCAGCAATAACTTTTGCAGCCTCTTTTGGATCATCCGTTATGGTAAACAAGTTCATATCCTTTTCAGAAATATAACTTCGAGAAAGCTGCTTTGCTTTGATCCATTCAATTAGAGATGACCAATATTCGCTTCCAATCAACACAATCGGAAATCTGCTTGTTTTTCCTGTTTGAATTAATGTCAGCACTTCAAAAAGTTCATCGATAGTTCCAAATCCTCCCGGGAAAAGAATATAGCCCTGGGCATACTTAAAGAACATCACTTTTCTAACATAGAAGTATCTGAGATTTAAAAGTTTATCGTGATCAATATATTTATTGGACATTTGTTCGAAAGGCAATTCAATATTAACGCCGGTTGAACTACCTCCCGACTCTTTGGCCCCTTTGTTTGCGGCTTCCATTATTCCGGGTCCGCCGCCCGTAATCACTCCGAAACCTTGTTTGACTACTTCCTTTGCAGTCTCGACAGCAAGTTTATAATACTTATCGTTCGAATCAGTTCTCGCAGAACCAAAAATAGCAATGCTAGGTTTTATTCTTGCCATTGTTTCAAAGCCTTCAACAAACTCAGCCATTATTCTGAAAATACGCCAAAGGTCTTCCTGCGAACTTTGAATTTTCAATTCAAATTCGTTGCTTGCAACTCCGTCAACATACATATATCAACTCCGTAAAAATGAAATTACCAAATACAAACTTATAATTTTGTTTTTACATCCTCTATATTATTTTGATTGAAGAATAATGAATCCTCAAATTATTCCACATATAACTGAATGAGAGGTTTGGCCAAATAACGTTAAGAATAGAATAATTGTTTGATAAGACAATTAATAAAAATTTATGACATGAAGTTTGCTCTTATTGTTCATCTCTTCATTAACAATTGTACCGTTGGTTGGTTTACTAAAACTTTTTCTCCTGTGATCATCTTCTTTCGCGCGGGTATAAGTAAGTGCAGGTGTGGTTGGTTTTGTTATAACGTTCAAACTCCTCGGCTGGCTTTGCTTAAAAGAGAAAGAATCTATCCGATGAAAAGAGTAATCGATCGATTGTTTGTTCTGGTAATAAGGTTGAATATATACTTTAGCAAATTTACTTTTTTCAGTTCTCTCAGGTTCGATTCTAGTTTTGCTAAGTACAAATGATAGGCATACTACCAAAACCAGAAGCAAAAATCCAATAGCTAAAATAGTGGTAACAATCGAGATTAATTCCATATCCTCTTTCTATTAGATATCTTATCTAAACAAAGGAAATGCCATTAAAAAACGGTAAAAACTGATTTTTTATTTGTTGTAATTACGAAGTCGAGTTTCAAAATGAGAAAGAGAAATTATTCTAATACAGTTAATATGGTCAAAATGGTGTCGTTTTTTAGGGATATTCTTTCTTCTGATGCGAAGGAAATTCATTCGATGTATAAGTCTGTTCGCCGCGACAGCATTCTTCGATATTAACTCCACAATTTGAACATTGCCCATGAACCCAAATAACCTTGGTTAAGTTACCGCACCAATTACAAAAAATTCTATTCTCAGTGCCGCTCTTTTTTTCGTTGTGGGAATCAATGTCAAAAAATGTAAAAAAAATCTTTTGTTCAATAAAATTTTAATTACTATTATGCAACAGTATTTTGAGTTAAGACTAATTTTGTTCCTAACAACTTTTTAGCCGGAAAAAATGAGCGAAGCGGAAAAAATAATTAAAACCCTGGAACTGCAGCCTCATCCTGAGGGAGGCTTTTTCAAAGAAGTATACAGGTCAAGTGAATCGATAAAAGAGAGTTCACT
>CAZRIQ010000065.1:0-9267 GCA_964600175.1 uncultured Melioribacter sp.
TCCCTGTATCTTTGCCTGGAGTGTTGGAAATCAGATAAGGGAAGCCAGAGATAGTATAGGAATATCATTGGCTAATCAAATAGCCGGTTTCATTCGTTCGATCGATCCAACTCGTGCAATAACAGCCAATGTCGCTATGGCGGGTCAAGGATATAAATGGATAGACGGTGAACCCGAAAAATGGCAGGATTATGACCCCATATTTTCATCACTGGATATTTGTGGTTATAGTTATCAATCGGCTCAATATACTAATGTTCACGGACGTCTGCCTGAAAGGATTCAGTTTTCTTCTGAAATTGATCCAAGAAATGCATTTAGCAATTGGATGAAAGCAGTTGATAATGATTTTGTAATCGGCAACTTTACCTGGACAGCTATGGATTTTATGGGTGAAGTTTCCCTTGGCTGGATGCGCGGTTTTGGAATGTCGTCCGCAGAATTATTTCCATGGACTTCGACTTATAGCGGTGATATAGATTTGTGCGGTTTTAAAAGACCCCGTTCTTACTACCGGGATATTCTTTTTAATCAAAATAATAAACTAACAATATTTGTAAAATCACCTGTTCCATCGTTTGCTAACGACCGTAATTCGCCCTGGGGCTGGGAAGATGTGAAACCAAGCTGGACATGGAGAGGACATGAGGGAGAACCTTTACAGATTGTTACATATTCAGCTTGCGATAGCGTTAGCTTATTTTTAAATGGAAAATTAATAGGTACAAAACCTACAAATCGAAATTCCGAGTATAAAGCATATTGGCAGATACCTTATGAAAAAGGTATTCTTATGGCAACTGGATATATTAAAGACAAAGAATCTGCCAGATGGGAACTGAAAACTGCCGAACAACCGTACAAATTAAAACTTACTGCAGATCGTTCAACTATAAAGGCTGACAAGCAGGACTTATGCTTTATAACGGTTGAAATACTTGACAAGTTTGATAATCCGGTTCCGTATGCCGATAATCTAATAAATTTTAATATAACCGGACCAGCTTGGATTGCGGGAGTGGGAAACGGTAATCCTACTAGTCTTGAGAGTTTTCAGCGGCCATTCCGAAAAGCTTACGAAGGGAAATGTTTATTAATAATTAAATCTAAGGACTCGTTAGGACCGGTAACTGTAAAGGCGGAAAGTGAAGGATTACAATCAAATAAGATTATAATTAATGTACAGAAATAATAGCAGGACCAAACATTCCATATTCGCCATGCAGGGAAACATAGTAGCAGCAACGGCAAATCTGGTAGACTCACTGAGATATGAATAATATCGATTACCAGAATAAGGCATTTAGGAAATAGATATCAAATAACAATCCTGGGTTGTTTTTCTTTTCCCTCCTTATTTTTTCTTAATCCTTTTTTAACTAATTTCCTTGTATGCCGGAGATAAAAAAAATCAAGAGATTAAAAAAAGAATTAAAACTTCTGGACGTATATTCCATTGCCACGGGAGCTACTCTTAGTTCCGGATTTTTTCTTTTACCCGGTTTGATTGCAATTCAAGTCGGACCTTCTCTAATTCTAGCGTATCTCATCGCTGCAATACCGCTTATTCCCGCACTATTCAGCATGATTGAACTCGCAACTGCTATGCCGCGCGCAGGCGGCGTTTATTTTTTCCTCGATAGAACGATGGGTCCTTACTTTGGTACGATGGGCGGTTTAGGTACATGGCTGGCTTTGATATTAAAAGTATCTTTTGCATTGATAGGTATGGGCGCGTACTTAATTTTATTTTTGCCTCAGCTTGAAATGAAATACATAGCAGTTGCTGTTGCAGTAATTTTAGGCGTCATTAGTATTTTCGGTACAAAAAAAAGCAGCAGACTTCAAATATTGCTAGTTACTGTAGTTATATTATTTCTTACAATCCTTATTTTCGGCGGTATTACGCAAATTGATATTTCAAGATACTCCGGAATTTTTAATGTCGATTTTGCTTTGCTGCTTTCTACAGCCGGAACGGTTTATGTCAGTTATGCCGGCATCACAAAAATTGCAAGTCTTTCTGAGGAAGTGAAAGACCCCGAAAAAAATATTCCGCTCGGACTTATCTTGGCGACTGCAACCACTATTTTAATTTACGGATTAGGTTCTATAGTGGTGGTCGGTGTTATTCCTATGAGTGAATTATTAGGTGATAAAACTTCACTCGCTACTGCATCTGGAAAAATTTTCGGAAACATTGGAGCAGTAACTATTTCGATAATTGCTCTATTTGCATTTATATCTGTTGCCAATGCGGGAATGCTAAGTGCATCGCGGTATCCACTTGCAATGAGCAGAGATCATTTAATGCCTCGAAAATTCAGACAACTTAGTAAATTCGGTACCCCCGCATTTTCCATAGTATTTACTTTTGCAATTATTGTGTTGTTTATTATAACTTTTGATCCAACCGGAATTGCAAAACTTGCAAGTGCATTTCAGTTATTTATGTTTAGCCTTGTCTGTACTGCGGTTATTGTGATGAGAGAAAGCCGGCTCCATTCTTACGATCCAGGTTATAAAAGTCCACTTTATCCCTGGATGCAAATCGTTGGAATAATCCTCCCGTTCGTTTTCATTTTTTCTATGGGGATCATTCCTATTGTTTTTACTGTAGGATTGATAATTATTTGTTCGTTGTGGTATTGGTTTTATGCAAGAAAACGTGTCGAAAGAACCGGGGCAATTTATCACATTTTCGAAAGGCTTGGAAGACAAAGAGATGAAAATCTCGATACCGAACTTAGGGGGATCTTAAAAGAAAAAGGTCTGCGGGATCAGGATCCATTTAACGAAATTGTTGCAAGAAGTCTTGTACTGGAAATTAATGAAGAAACTGTTTTTGACGATGTTGTAGTTAAAATATCAAATCAGTTATCTAAAATTATTCCACTTACACCAAAACAAATTGTCAAACAAATTATGGAAGGGACGCTGGTTGGAGCAACGCCTGTAACTCATGGCGTAGCGCTTCCTCATTTTCGAACAGGAGAAGTTGAACATTCCGAATTAGTATTGATCAGAGCGAAGAAAGGAATTAAAGTGCCTCTGTTTAATCCGCTTACACACGAAGCAGAAGAAGAAAAAATAGTAAGTGCTGTATTTTGCCTAGTCAGCCCCGAAAATAATCCGAGTCAGCATTTAAGAATACTTGCACAAATTGCCGGCAGAGTGGATGATGATAATTTTATTAAAGAATGGAACGATGCCAGTGATGAACAACAGCTTAAAGAAGTTTTGTTGCGCGATGAAAGATTTATTTCGCTTATAATTGACGAAACTTCAAAAACGAAAAAAATGATTGGTCTTCCGTTGAAGCAAATATCCATACCGAAAGGGTGTCTTGTTGCAATGCTGTGCCGGGGAGAAACCGTTTTGGTGCCTAACGGAAATACTATTTTTGAAGACGGGGACAGGCTTACAATTATCGGCGACCCGAATGCAATCAAAGAACTGCATAAACTTTACGATTGATTTTTCCCGTTCATTTTCGAACACGGAGTGAACATTTCCGAACATTTGCTTACCCCAATATTTGTAATTTGTTGATATTTGTTGGCATCTGCTTTGCATCATAGCTAAATACATTTTAAAGAAAATATCTGGAATGTATAAGTTCCGTTTGCCTGGAAAACCGGGATTTGTTAGTTCCAAAAGTTCCGGTTTTTCTTATTCAATTAATTGCGCAATGACGAATTCAATTTTATTATTTCCTCGTTTGGAAAAATGATGGGAATGAAGATTGGAAATTAATTGTACAAGTTTTTTCTTTGATACCGAAGAATAACAAATAGGGGGAGACATGCACGAAATATCAATTCCAATTCCCGAATTCGGGGAAAACAACATTGCCGAAGTAGTAGTTACGGTAAACGGCGAGAAGAAGAAATTTAATTTTAGAGTTGAATCGTTCCCGTGGATGAGCGAATCCAAAATTGAAAGGGACAACATTAATGTTGTTGAAGAAAGAATCGCATCTCTAAAAAAGAATATTGAGGATTACGATAAAAGCTGGGAGTTGATACAAATTTTGACTCCGCCTCATGGTTCGAAATTTATTCAAGCTCTTTTTAGACAAAAGAAATCGTAGTAGACGGGGGAACAGATCATAAGGGTTAAGATTTTGCATTATTCAGTTTGACACCGGAGACTTTTATTATGCTGATGATAAGAACCGTCAACCCGATCCATTGGACGACATTTAAAATATTTCCATGCAGTAAATAGTCCAACACAATAGCTGTCATTGGGAAAGCAAGTTCGCAAATCGTCGATACTGAAGCAGTAATTTTTTTCAAACCGTAGTAATACAAGAAAATCGCTGCTCCACCTGTTGTGAAAGCAATCAAAAGAAATATAAGCCATTGATTTCCTGAAACATTACTTATCGAACCTATTTCCCCTGCACCGGAAACAATAATAAGCATTATGATTGATGCGATTAAGAATCTTATATAAGTACCAAGTTCAAAGCTTACATTTTTTAAAGCTCTCTTGCTGAAAACGGTGGACGATCCGAAACTGATTGCTGCAATTAGAGATAAGCCGGCAGCTATTGTAGTTTTATCACCTGTATTTATGTTCGGAAGAGTTATTCCGAATGTCATAAAATAGGCGCCGATTATTGCAAGAGATGCCCACAGGAAAAATATTTTCGGGAGTCGTTCTTTTAACATCATTGCTGCGAGTATAAGTGCAAAAACCGGTTGGAGCTTTTGAATAAGGATAACAACAGAAAGATTTACAAAATTAACATAAAAGAGTGCTTTAGTTATTGCCATTGTCCCAATAGCTCCGCCGAAAAGACCGACTCCGATGAAAGCCAGCCAATCCTGCCATTCTAAATTTTTCAAAGAGGAAAATTTTTTAATGAAAATTGGGGAAAGTATCAGTGCTACGATAGTACTCTCGATAAATACAACCAAAACTACCGGTAAATTATATAGCGAAGGTCTAAGAACTATTCCATCGACTCCCCACAAAGCTGCTGCAATTGCTACTAACAAAGGTGCAAGTCTATTCATTTGCTTTTCTTCCGAACTTTTCTTTATATGATATTGTCAAACGGTAAATTGTCTGCAAAAATATGAATTAATATTTTTTATTCATAGACCGAGCGAAGGATTTATCAATATCATAGAAAGGAAATTGTATGAAAAACATAGATGAACGGGGTTATGCCTCGTCTTCAAAGCTGGTTTCAACCGATTGGGTATCGGATCATATCAAAGATCCCAAAGTAAAAATTGTGGAATCAAACGAGGACCCGCTTTTATACTCTTCGGGTCATATTCCCGGTGCTGTTCAAATTGATTGGACTACAGATCTCAATGATCAATTGATTAGGGATTACCTTGGCAAAGACGGATTTGAAAAGCTAATGTCTAAAAACGGAATAACCAATGATACAACCGTTGTGTTTTACGGAGATAAAAACAATTGGTGGGCATGCTATGCTTTTTGGATTTTCCAATTATTTGGTCATGAAAATGCTGTTGTGATGGACGGCGGCAGATTAAAATGGGAAAAAGAAGGTAAGCCGTTAGTAAAAGATATTCCTGAGTATCCGGCAACCAATTATAAAGCCCCCGAAAGGAATGACCACGATATAAGAGCTTTTAAAGATGATGTACTGAACCAGGTGAGACAGGGAATTCCGTTAGTCGATGTTCGCAGTCCGGAGGAATTTTCCGGACAGAGACTTCATATGCCGGACTACCCAAACGAAGGAGCTTTGCGGGGAGGTCATATTCCCGGCGCTGTAAATGTTCCCTGGGCAAAAGCAATTAATGCCGAAGACGGTACATTCAAGACCGCCGATGAATTAAGAAAAATATATGAAGTTGATTATCATTTGAAACCGGAAGATGAGATAATTGCTTATTGCAGAATCGGTGAAAGGAGCAGTCATACTTGGTTTGTTTTAACCTATCTGCTTGGCTATCAAAGTGTTAAAAACTATGACGGAAGCTGGACGGAATGGGGAAACTCGGTTGGGGTACCGATTCAAAAATAGAAAGTAGTTGTTCTCATCATGATTCCAAAAAAGTTACAAGAGATAATTTCATTTATTAATTCGTTCGATGATCAGGCCGAAAGAATTAATATTTTAATTGAATACGCTGATAAGTTCAAACCTGTCCCGGAAGAAATTGCAGCCAAACCGTACGCATCAGATCATAAAGTGGAGTTTTGCGAATCCGGTGCGTACGTCTGGACTAAAAAGAATCCTGATGGAACATTTGATTTTTTCTTCGCTGTTGAGAATCCTCACGGCGTTTCTGCAAAAGCCCTTTGTGCAATTTTTGAAGAGAGTCTAAAGGGTGAAACTTCGGAAAACATTCTAAGTGTTAATAACGATGTAGTGTTTAAAATTTTTGGTCAGAGTCTTTCAATGGGAAAAAACCTCGGCTTAACCGGTATTTTATTGATGATGCAAAGACAGATAAAAGAGTTGATTAATTCGTAGACTTTTTTTCATCTGAGAAGAGTTTGCAAACCTACCAAATAATGTGGCTTTTCCATATTTTTCTTTCTGATATCAATTTTTTATCTAAAAAAGGACTTTATCATGAAAAAATTTATTTCTATTTCGATCGGCCTGTGTTTATTCTTGATTTCGTTTCAGTCTTTTGCACAGGAGAAAAAGAGAGACAAAGGAATTTTGGTTGAACCGAAGCCGGGCTATTTCCAGGAAGTCGTATTAAAGGGAATTAAAGATTTTGAGAAGAAAGAAAAACCGGTAAGGAAAGTTTTCAAAATGGATTTTACAGGGTTCGATGCGCCAAAGTCGTTGGACGAATTTAAATACTATTGGCACACTACTCCGGAAAATCAAGGTAATACCGGAACATGCTGGTGTTTTTCAACTACTTCTTTTTTCGAATCTGAGGTATACAGACTGTTCAACAAAAAAGTCAAACTTTCACAGATTTATACTGTTTATTGGGAATATGTCGAAAAAGCAAAGGGATATGTAGCGACAAGAGGTGAATCTGCATTCGCAGAAGGTTCGGAGGGAAATGCCGTAACGCGTATCTGGAAGAAATACGGGATAGTTCCCAAGATTGTTTATACCGGTTTACTTCCCGGGCAAACAGTTCATAACCATCATGAGTTGTTCAAAGAGATGAACGATTATCTCACATCGATTAAAAACAGCAACGCCTGGAACGAAGAAGAAGTCGTGGAAACAATAAAATCAATTTTGAATCATTATTTAGGTGAGCCGCCAACAACTTTTGCTGTTGATGGGGAATCCTATACACCGCAGGAATATTTGAAAGATTATTTGAAATTAAACCTGGACGATTACGTTGATGTTCTTTCCTTGATGGAGGAACCTTTTGGGGAACAAGTTGAATATCCCGTGCCGGATAACTGGTGGCATAATAAAGATTATTACAACGTTCCGCTCGATACATTTATGAAAATTTTAAAGAAAGCAATTCGCAATGGTTATACAATGTCGATTGGCGGTGACGTTTCCGAGCCGGGTAAAAATCCGGACTTGGAAGTTTTTGTCGTTCCAACATTTGATATTCCACCTGACTATATTGACGATAGTTCAAGGGGTTTCCGTTTCAGCAATAAGACAACTACCGATGACCACGGTATTCATCTTATCGGTTACAAAGAAGGAAAGGACGGCAAAGACTGGTACTTGATAAAGGATTCCGGTTCAAGCGCTTACGACGGACCGCACAAAGGCTATTATTTCTTCAGTGAAGATTACGCAAAATTAAAAATGATGGATTTCATGGTTCACAAAGATGCGGTCAAAGGTTTTATCGATTTGGAGCAGTAATTGAAAAAGAAAAGCCCTCTTCGCGAGGGCTTTTTATTAAGTGTTAACTAGAGTTACACTTTTACTTTTAATCTTAAATCGTAATGTTAATGATATTGCAAGCACTGCGAGTCCGATTGAAAGCCCTATCCATATTCCGATTATACCAAAGTGAAATCCGAAACCAAGTAAAAATGCTATCGGCATTGCAACAATCCAGTAAGAAGTAAAACTCATTATCGTTGGTATACGGACGTCGGTTAGACCGCGCAAGATTCCCAAACCGGTAGCTTGTGCACCGTCAAAAATTTGAAACAATGCTGCAATTATCAACAGTTGGGATGCAAGTTCAATAACTCTGGTATCGCTGATATAAAACTTCGGGAATTGGTTCCTAAAAATGATGAAAGATAAACCAAACAAAAACATAATAGAAACTGCTAGAGCTAACGCAGAAAAACCGGCTCTTCTAATTTCTGTCTTATCGTTTTTCCCAACTGCCCTTCCCACACGAATTGAACCTGCGGTAGAGATTCCCAAAATTATCATGTAAGTAACCGAAGAGAGATTTATTGCAATTTGATGTGCCGCAAGTTGAATGCTTCCGAGCCATCCGATCATAATTGCCGAAAAGGAGAAAGCCCCGATCTCAAGAAAATATTGAAAACCGCTCGGTAAGCCGATGTCGATAATTTTTTTCATCAACTTTTTATCGGCTGTACCGAGATTTATTCGTGGACTATATTCCGAAAGTTTTTTTGATTCGAACACATACATCATCAATGAAACTGCCATAATAGTTCTTGTAATAGTTGTTGCAACTCCGGCACCAAATAAGCCAAGTGCAGGTGAACCCAGATTTCCATAAATAAATATCCAGTTGAGAAATGCATTCAAAAAATTGGCAAGAATCGCTGCAACCATTGGCGGATTCGGAAGAGATAATCCTTCCAAAAATTGACGGTACGTTTGAAACAACAAAAACGGGATGATGGAAACTGTTAATATCTGTAAGTACGATTGCCCTTGTTTTACAACTTCCACCGGCTGGTTTAAATAGGGAAGCAGTAATGACACAGCAAAGGTCAGTCCCATTAAAATTATTGCAAAAACTATATTTACGATTAAGGAATTATTTAATGTCTTACCGCATTCTTTCGATCTATTTGCTCCGATTGACATTGCAACTAAAGGAGAAAGAGCCATGGACATTCCGATGCCGAGAACAAGAATCAGGAAAAATAATCCGTTAACCAGCGAAGCTGCCGCGAGGGGAACTGCACCGAGTTTTCCAACCATTAAACTATCGACAACACCCATTGCAATATGCCCAACTTGCCCGAGGGATATAGGCAGCGATAGTTTGATTGTTTCCGCAAAATGTTTTTTAATTGAACTCACAAATAACTTCTACTATATTAACTGAAAGCAATTTTGTACTAATAAGTATTTATGCTGTTGATAAAGATAAACATTTG
>CAZRIQ010000066.1:0-1434 GCA_964600175.1 uncultured Melioribacter sp.
CTCTCTACCGAAGAATGCGAAATATCCCTCTCATGCCAGAGAGCAAAATTTTCTAATGCAGCTATGGAATTTGCCCGGAGTATTCTTGCAATACCTGCAATACGTTCACTTATTATCGGATTCCTTTTGTGCGGCATTGCCGACGAACCTTTTTGTCCTTTAGAAAAGTATTCTTCTGCTTCAAGAACTTCAGTCTTTTGCAGATGTCGAACTTCTATTGCCATCTTTTCGAGAGTTGCACCTATAATTGCGAGTGTACTTAAAAATTCCGCATGCCTGTCCCGTTGCACAACCTGTGTTGAAACGGGAGCCGCTTTTAATCCGAGTTTTTCGCAAACATATTCTTCTATTTCGGGTGATAGATATTCAAACGTTCCGACAGCGCCGCTTAATTTACCTACACTGATTATTTCAATAGCTTTTATTAAACGGTCGATATTTCTTTTTGTCTCTTCGTACCAAAGAGCGAACTTCAATCCCATTGTTGTTGCTTCGGCATGAATCCCGTGAGTTCTTCCCACGCAAACTGTGTGTTTATGTTGCAGTGCTCTTTTTTTCAATACATCTTTCAATTGAACTAAATCATTCAATAGAATCTCACCCGCTTTTCTCATCTGATAGGCGAGGGTAGTATCGAGAATATCCGACGATGTCATTCCGTAATGAATATGGCGGGATTCCGGTCCAACATATTCAGCTACATTTGTGAGAAAAGCAATAACATCATGCTTTGTAGTTTCTTCAATTTCCAATATCCTTTTTACTTCGAAGTTTGCCTTGGATTTGATAACATCAAAATCATTCTTCGGAATGAATCCGAGCTTCGTTCTAATTTCACAAGCGAGTAATTCAATTTTAAGCCAGGTTTCAAACTTAAATTGATCTTCCCAAATTTTGCCCATCTCCGGGCGTGTGTACCTTTCAATCATTATCTTTTCTCTAGTTTCATTTTTTTGGTTAGGGATTTATTATCTCTTATAATTTTAACGTCGATGGTATCTCCAAATCTGTATTCCTGGAGAACTCCGATTAATGTACTTTCATCGTTAATCATGTAGTTGTTTATTCCTATGATTATATCATAAATCTTTAACCCTGCTTTTTCTGCAGGCGATCCGCTTGCAATATTTGTAATAATTACTCCACGCGTGTTTTGCAGATTATAATATTTTGCAATTCCTTCGTCTACTGTTTGAATGCTTAAGCCGGTCCAGAAGTCCCTATCGACTTTCCCGTTTTCTTTTATCTCGGTAATTATTCTGCGGATTTTATTTACCGGGATTGCAAATCCGACACCGATATTTTCTCCGGTACCGCTTGTGTTATAAAGTAATGTGTTAATGCCTATTAATTCGCCGGTTGCATCTACAAGCGGACCGCCGCTGTTGCCGGGATTTATTGCTGCATCGGTCTGGATCATGTTTACGTAGTACC
>CAZRIQ010000066.1:1444-7125 GCA_964600175.1 uncultured Melioribacter sp.
AGCCCGGAACATGCTGCCGAAGCAGCGGCAAAGCACGCGAATGCGGGACACCGAGGGCGTAGTTCATATTCAGAGGCGTGGTAACGGCATAGAGAATTCCCAGCACGCTGCCTGTCGCGTCACAGATTGGGCCGCCGCTGTTTCCGCTGTTTATCGCCGCATCGGTCTGGATCATGTTTACGTAGTACCTATTGTCCGAAGCACCGAGACTCATACCTGTAGAACTTATTACACCGACTGTTACTGTCGGTTTATCATTTATTTCAAAAAAGCCGAAAGGATTTCCTAAAGCAATAGCCCATTCGCCTATCATTATGTCGCTTGAGTTTCCCATTTTAATGTAAGGCAAATCTTTTTTCGCATCGATCTTTAATAGACAAACATCCGAAACATGATCTGTCCCGATTACTTTTGCATTATACTGTGCACCGTCGGTCATTGTTACTATTACTTCTACGGCATTGCCTGCAACGTGATCGTTTGTAACTATATAACCGTCGGAAGAAATGATAACACCCGAACCGAGCATCTTTACTGCCTGCCTGTATACTCTATCGCCGAACCAATATCTCCAGAATGGATCCATGCTGAAAACGTTCCGGTATTCTTTAATCTGTGTGACGTTTATTCCAACTACGGCCGGACTTACTTCCTTAACGGTTTTGGTTATTAGCGTTTGTCTTTCGCTGTCTATTTGTGCATTTGCAGACTGCTTCAATTGTGTGTTGATATATGTGGGTTTATCTTTTAAAAGCCACGGTTCGCTTGCTTCTTGAGCACCGGCATCGCTTGTCTTAAAGTAAAAGATTGCAAACGCAATCGACATTAGTAAAAATGTAACCGATGACGAAATAATTATCGTTCTCAAATTTTTCATTTCTATGCCCTTGCTTTTTGTTTCTGCGTAATTAAATATTCTTTTATAGGTTGAATATGTTTTGATAAAATAATCAGCATCATTAACACAACTGTTACTGTAAAAGTTCCTACAGATTCTGCCGGGGGATTAGTGTATTTATTCAATATATTGCCCGAAGTTACTGAAATTGCTGCAGTTAAAATAGTTGCCGCAAAATTTGCAAAGTGAATATTTTTTCTGAATAAAAAAGATATAAGCCAAAGCACAACCCAAATTATAAATATCGGTATCGATAAAACCAAAGCTCCGCCGGCGGCAGTCGCCAACCCTCTGCCTCCTTTAAATTTTAACCACGGGCAATAACAATGTGTCGTTACTGCTGCTATTAGACCCAGTATAGGATAAATAAAGACATCACCGTAAATCAATTTAGGGATGTATACACTTAAAGCACCTTTCAATAGATCTACAAGGAGCACAGAAGCTGCGATTAACTTGGATTTTGAAACTGAATATGAGTTAAATGCTCCGATGTTTTTTGAACCTTCATGCCGGATATCAACCCCTTTCGTTAATTTCAATGCTAAATAAGCGGTAGGAAACGAACCCACTAATAATCCCGTTATTACACTTACGGCAATTTCCATGTGAAATTTTTCTAATTTTATTACAAATTTAGCAAAAACAATTCATAATTTATGTTGAAATATTTTTTTATTTGTCAATATGTGGACTAAGAAAAAAAATCTTTAGTTTATTTGAATAATTAAGAAGACTGCGGATAATTCATAATTTTTTATCAACGATCTGTCGGAGAACTTGATGGTAGATTTTATAGGAAACTTTAATGTAGTTCCTTCTTTACCGGAGAAACTGGAGTCGCTGCGGGAAATAGCCTATAACCTTTATTGGACCTGGAACCATGATGCTATTGACTTATTCCGCAGGATCGATAGAAAACTTTGGGAAGAAAGCCACCATAATCCCGTTTTAATGCTCGGTAAAATTGATCAAGCGAGACTTAACGAACTTGCCCTTGACGATAGTTTCGTTTCTCATCTTAACCGTGTCTATGTTGCATTGAATGTTTATGTGGAAGAAAAAACATGGTATCAGAAAAATTTCAAAAAGAACGGCGATAATTTTATTGCGTATTTCTCGGCGGAATTCGGATTGACGGAATGTTTGCAAATCTACTCCGGCGGTTTGGGTGTGCTTGCCGGAGATCATCTTAAATCTGCGAGCGATCTCGGTCTTCCGCTTGTCGGTGTCGGGATATGCTATAAAGAAGGATATTTCCAGCAGTACCTTACTTCAGACGGTTGGCAGCAGGAACGTTATGAAATTACCGACTTCTATAACCAGCCGATGTCTCTGGTAACTGATAAATCTAATAAACCGATAAAAGTTGAAATGGAATTCCCGGGCAGAAAAATTTATCTGCAGGTCTGGAAAATACAGATAGGAAGGGTGCCTCTCTTCTTGCTCGATACAAATGTTCCGGAAAATAATGATGAAGATAAAAAAATTACGCGCGGACTCTATGGCGGCAATAACGAAACCAGGATTCAGCAGGAAATTGTACTCGGCATTGGCGGAATAAGAGCACTTCATACAATGGATATCAAACCGCTCGTTTGTCATATGAATGAAGGTCATTCGGCATTTCTTGCGTTTGAAAGAATTCGGCTCCTTATTAAAGATCATAGTCTTTCTTTTTCCGAAGCGAGGGATATCGGTCTTTATTCAAATGTATTTACAACCCATACACCTGTCCCTGCCGGAATCGATATTTTTCCGAATGAATTGGTAGAAAAATATTTCGGCCGATATTATAGGAATGAACTTAAGATAAACGACAAACTGTTTTATAGTCTCGGTACATTGAATAGGGAAAAAGATCAGAGCAATTTTAATATGGCTCATCTTGCTATGAATATGGCGGGATTCGTAAATGGAGTTAGTAAGCTCCACGGAAGCGTTTCAAAAAAAATGTGGATGACAGGCTTTAGGGGGATTCCTTTTAACGAAATTCCTATCGATTATATTACGAACGGTATTCATACTCATTCGCATCTTTCGAACGATATGCAGGAACTTCTTTACAGGTACCTCGGCGACAGGTTTTTGCAGAATCCTTCGGATTCGGAAGTATGGAAAAGAATAGAAGAAATACCGGATGAAGAACTTTGGCGGACCCACGAAAGGCGAAGGGAAAGACTTGTTGCTTTTGCACGAAGACGATTGAGCGACCAGATCGTCCAGCGCGGCGGTTCGCTATCCGAACTAAATGCCGCTAAAGAAGTTCTCGATGCGCAGGCTTTGACTATCGGCTTCGCACGTAGGTTTGCTTCGTATAAAAGAGGGACTCTTATCTTCAGAGATATTGAAAGACTCGCAAGTATTTTGTGTAATCCGGATTACCCCGTACAGTTGATAATAGCCGGTAAAGCACATCCTAAAGATGAAGAAGGGAAAAAAATCATACAAGAAATACTTCAGATAGGTAAAGAAAGTCACCTGCGTAAGAAGGTTGTGTTCATTGAAAATTATGATATGAATGTTGCCAGGTACCTCGTTGAAGGATGCGACGTATGGCTTAACAATCCCCGCAGACCTTTGGAAGCAAGCGGAACTTCCGGTATGAAGGTTATTGCAAACGGCGGAGTTAATTTCAGCGTTCTTGACGGTTGGTGGGATGAAGCTTATAATTATGAAGTAGGATGGAAAATCGGGAACGGGGAGGAATATAACGACCTCGATTACCAGGATGAAATCGAATCGAGATTGATTTACGACACACTCGAAAAAGAAATTGTTCCGTTATTTTACACAAAGGGTGAAGATAAATTACCGCGCGGCTGGATTAAGATGATGAAGAAGTCCATGCAGCAGCTTGGACCGGCTTATAATACCGGTAGAATGGCAGAAGAATACGCACGCAAATTTTATTTCCCCTCAGTCGAAAAAAGAATGTATCTTATGAAAAATAATTGGGAGAAGGGAAAAGAATTCTCCGCGTGGAAGACAAAGATGTTTGATAATTGGAATAAGATAAAATTCCATAAAATAGAAGAGGGCGACAAAAGAAGCGACCTATTGGTAGGTTATAAATTCTCTATAAGTGCAAAACTTGAAGTAGGAAATTTGACAGCCAACGATATCGAAGTTCAGATTTATTACGGGATGATCGGGGGCAACCATCAGGAAAAGAATAACGACTACGTGGTTATGGCTTACAATCCGAGAAAATCTAAAGACGGTTTATTATATTACCAAGGCGAAATTGATTGTAAAAATACCGGACAGTTTGGCTATACATTAAGAGTCGTCCCGAAACACGATGTTCTAATCAATAAGTTTGAATTGAGTTTGATAAGATGGGCGGGGTAAGGGCATTTTTGAATTTGGAATTTTGAATTCATAGTTGTAATAGAATTGAAGCCGCCAGAAGGAAACATAATAAAAGATAAGAGTTATTCTTTCGCGCTGGAAATAATTAAACTGAGCAAGTATTTATATGGTAAAAACGAATTCGTATTTGCAAAGCAGGTGCTTAGAAGCGGGACAAGCATAGGTGCTAATATAAATGAAGCGGTCGCTGCTTCATCGAGAAAAGATTTTTTAAATAAAATGACAATCGCTTCCAAAGAAGCAAGAGAAACGGAAAACAGGTTGGATTTATTGAAAGACAGCAATATTATGGAAGAAAAATTCTTCTTTTTAGTTGAAGATATTTCCGAGATTAATAAAATATTAACATCGATTGTCAAAACAACTAAAGAGTCACTATAATTCAAAACTCAAAACTGATAATTCAAAATTATTTTGTATAATTCAAAACTCAAAACTCAAAATTCAGAATTGTTCAGTATGATTCAAAACTCATAATTCAAAACTCATAATTGAAAACATGCTCTTAGAAACTCTAGACCTAAAGACAAACGATATTCTTATTTATTCTCAAAACATATTTAACTTCAAAGATAGTTTTAAGATCATTTATAAGAATGAAAAAGTAAAACGCCCGCAGTCGATTAGTTACTTCGATGTCTGCAGTTATGTTAAAGATCCATCGCCTAAAAATTTAATTGTATATCGTTTGCTGACAAACGTCGATAAACTCGATGCTTACTCTACAAAATATGGATACTTCATAAAGATTAACGGTAGAATAGAATTGATTTATTTCGACCCCATCTTTGCAATTAAGGACCTGCGTCATCTGCGCTTCAACCTCGATGCAAATAGGTTTAGGTTTAAGATACAGCAGCTTGGCTTAACTTCCCTAACAAAAAAAGAAAATGAAGCGAGTTTTGCCGAGGTCTATTCATTCGACCTCAAAGCTGTTGAAGCACAAAACCAGAATGATAAAATTTTTGCCGATGCCATATTTGCCTTTGAGCCGGATTTTGTTGAAGAAGAAACAGATGAAGAAGAAGAGTTCGATAGGGTACTCCGGCAGAGAAGCAGCAAAGCATTCAAAGATGACATGAATACTGAAACGATTACAAACCTTAAAAATATTTCCGAAGATAGGGGAAATCCTTCTCACTCATTATCTACTCCTACAGTTAAAGACTCGGAGAAAGTCCAATTAGTTAGAGATGAGATAATTAGTCTTCTTAAACAAGCATTGGATATCGATGGAACATCGAAAGAATCTATTGCTCCGGGACGTGAATCTGATTTTTCAAAGTTTGTAAGAAAAGAAAAAGCAAGCAAATTAACTGCCGATGATAATACCAAAGAGATTATAGATCTTTTTAAATCTACATTGAAAACCGACGACCTCACCGCAAGAGAAAAATTGGAAGTAATA
>CAZRIQ010000066.1:7225-9253 GCA_964600175.1 uncultured Melioribacter sp.
AAAGTATAAAGTCTAAATTAATATGTTAGACGAATGAAGAGTAAAAATGTAAGGGTGTGAAGGAAAGATTGATAAATGATTTGTCAGCTCGACTGTTTAATTTTGCTCTAAACGTATTGATACTTCTAAAAGGAATAAAATATTCTGAGGTCAATAGAGTCATTGTAAACCAGTTAGCAAAATCTGCAACTTCCCCCGGCGCTAATTACGAAGAATCTCAAGCAGCATCCTCAAAATCAGATTTTATTAATAAAGTTAATATAGCTCTTAAAGAAATGCGTGAATCAAATTATTGGTTGAGAATGATTAAGGCAATGCGAATTGCGCCATTGAAAGAAATTGATTTACTAATTAATGAATCAGAAGAATTAAAAAAGATTTTAGGTAAAATTGTTTCCAAATCAAAATCTTAGTAGTTATTATTTCTAATAACACTTTTTACTTTTGCCTTTTTACTTTTTCCTTGTTCTATGAACTATAAACAGTTATTATTGAAGAAAATTGAATCCCACTCCGCCGTTGTCGGTATCATTGGTATGGGTTACGTTGGTTTGCCTCTGGCGTTAACATTCGCCGAAAAAGGTTTTAAGGTGATTGGATTTGATATTGATGAAAAGAAAATTCCAATTCTTAACGCGGGCAAATCTTATATTAAACACATCCCTGCATCCAGAATCCGGAAGTCAGTAGTCAGTAAAAAGTTTGATGCTACGTCTGACTTCTCACGTCTTACGTCTTGCGATTGTATTCTAATCTGCGTTCCCACTCCGCTTGACGAACATCAAAAACCCGATCTTAGTTTTGTTGAAAATTCTGCTAAGACAGTTGCTGAATATTTGCAGCCCGGGCAATTAATTGTTCTCGAATCCTCCACATACCCCGGAACCACAGAAGAAATTCTCCTCCCGCTATTTGAGAAAAGGAAGACGGTAAACGTTAAACGAAAAACGAACAGTCGTCTCCCGTCTCCCGTTTCCCGTCTTACAGTTGGTAAAGATTTCTTCCTTGCCTTCAGTCCCGAACGCGAAGACCCCGGCAACAAAGATTACAACACCGGCACAATTCCTAAATTGGTAGGCGGCGCTACTCCATCATGTTTAGAAGTTGCATGCAGTCTGTACAGTCATGCAGTCATGCAAGCTGTGCCTGTTTCATCACTAAAAGTTGCAGAAGCTGCCAAACTACTTGAAAACATTTACCGCTCCGTTAATATTGCACTTGTTAATGAATTGAAAATGATTTTCGATAGAATGAATATTGACGTTTGGGAAGTGATTGAAGCTGCGAAAACAAAACCGTTTGGTTATCATCCTTTCTATCCGGGTCCCGGTTTAGGCGGTCACTGTATACCAATAGACCCTTTTTACCTTACATGGAAAGCGCATGAATACGATATCAATACGAAATTCATTGAACTTGCCGGTGAAATAAATGTACAGCAGCCGTACTATGTCGTTCAGAAAGTAATCGATGTTTTAAACAAATCTCGAATCTCGATACTCAAATCTAAAATCTTACTGCTGGGCGCGAGTTACAAAAAGAATATAGATGATCTCCGCGAATCTCCTGCATTAAAGTTGATAGAAATCCTTAGGGAGAAAGGTGCAAAAGTAAATTATAACGATCCTTATATTCCCAAACTTCCTCCTATGCGCAAATATAAATTCAATATGAAATCCGTATCTCTTACTGTCTCAAATCTCAAATCTCACGACTTGATACTATTAGTCACCGATCACGATTATTACAAAAAGCATTCAAAACTCATAATTAAAAATTCAAAACTGGTTATCGATACTAGAAATGCATTCCAAATCTGGGGAATAAAATCAAAAAAAATATTCAAAGCGTAGTAAAGCAATGATAAATTAGAAATCCTAAATTATAAATTGTTTTGACTAATTTATCCGTTTAGGTAGTTGTTTTTATTTGTATTAACTTTTCTTTAATAATTTCTCATTTATAGTTTTTGATTATAGTTTTTGATTATAGTTTTTGATTATAGTTTTTAATTATCGTTTTTCATTT
>CAZRIQ010000067.1:0-3835 GCA_964600175.1 uncultured Melioribacter sp.
GTCGCATTATTGGTTTTTGGTCTGAAGAACTTCGGTTGTTTCCCCCAAAACCGCCCGAAAACTCGTAAGTTGTTCCCGGCAGACAAAAGCCAAGTTCGATCCCACCTTCCGGTACCTCTTGAGCATTAAGTGCACCGAACTGAATTTGTTCATCAATCACCGGCGTTGTTGCCGGGGCTGTAGTTTCAGCTTGTGTAGTTGCACCGTTAGGGTCGAGGTCCAATACTGCCACCCAATTCCCTTCTTTAAAGGAAAGTCCGAACAATGGTGCAGATAAATAATCTTCACGCACTGAAAAATGTTTAGCATCATAATATAAACTGCCGCCAGGTGCATTGGCGCGCGTGTGCGGTTTTCCATAGAGTAAACCAGGAATTAAGTATTTCACTTCTTCCCATTTTACTGACGGCTCAGTTAATAATTTGATAGCCGAATAGAACCCGGCACTGTCTATTGTGCCTGTTACTTTCACATTCCGGTTTAAAGTTAACACTGCACCTGAAATACTCCATCGGTCTTCAACTTCAAATCCTGTTTCACCGCCATATAAAATTTTTGCATTCGCTATTACAGTGTTGGCTTCACTTTTTACCGACTGGTAACCAGAGGCAAGTTGATTGACATTCTCCTCACTCCGAAAGACTTCAATCTGTGCAGGTTTCTTTTGCATCATATGCAAAGAATTGCCGCCGGAAATTTCAATACCCCATTCTCCTTGCGCGTTACTAACGAATGAGACTGTTGCCCCGGTTTGCAAATTTCCAAGATTCACATTATCAACTTGTTGTGCGAACACCGTTGACACTAACAGGCACAATCCAAGAATTACGTTTTTAATAAACACCTTAATATTTCTCTTATATTAAAAGTAGTACACCTAAAATTCTGGTCAACTTCTTAATCATACAATAATAAACTGATGCATAAATCCGATAAAATTTTTTTATTTGATCTCAGATTGCACTTGAGATGAATCAGGTTCCGAAACATTATAACCCAACAAAGAAAGCATTTTTATTCCGTATCGCATTCCAAGTTTTCTGTATCCGGCTGGAGTGAAATGCAGATGGTCAAACCTAGCTGTACAACCGCTTGAAGAAATAATGTATGAGTTAAGAAGAACTTCCGGCAGCTTAGCGATGATCTGATTCATAGATGCACAAGCACCTCCCTGATCAGCGTTTACAAGTTCACCGGCAAGTAACGGTACTGAATTAGGATCTAGACTTAAGTCACTAATCAGATTGTCATATATCCCTTTAACTTTTAACGTCCAAGTACTATCATTTGTGTTTGATTCACCCTGATGTAACAGAATACCTTTTATAACACCATCTTTCTGAGCTAGTTTTGCTATGTCAACAAGATACTGATAAGGGTCACCGTCATACTGTTTAATGATATTTTTCATCCATGACGTAGCTGTTGAAGCATAAGTCTGAAAACTATCTTTTTCGAATAGTTCTATTTTGCACCCAGCCACCGAAACATTTACAACTCCCACTTTGATGTTTTTGGGCAGGTGGGCAACCATGGTTCTACCAAAATAATCGGCAGGGCAAAGACCGGCGGAAGGACGACACAACGGTGGTACAGCAGTATACCACTGCCCCTTTTCTCGGTCTAGTTTTGGAAAATCAACAGCTGCCAGAACCTGGAAGCGATCATCCACGTTTGTTTTGTCCTGCTGTTCAACTCCCGGAAAGCCTTCCATATTCGATTGCCCAAAGCAAAGAAAAATGTAGAAATTCGGGTTTTGTGAAAACACTTTTGCATTCATTAAAAAAAATGCAATAGAGAGTAACGTTAAGATGATTGATTTTTTTTTCATATTACCTTCTATAAATATTTTAAGGAACACATTCCTTCAATTCTTCTTTTGAATATATTTTCCCATGTTATCAAAAAAATTGTTTCTACTAAAGCAAGATTTCAAAAATTCATTGAGTAACCCTGGTTAACTTCATAACCATATCTCTATCCATAACATTTACCTTCATTTCAATCGTATCGTCATCAAGATATTTACATTTGTGACTTATTGTCATTCCTTGCATATCTATATCAAATGAAAAATCATTTCCATTTACAATCCCATTGGTCAATTCAATTTCTCCCATCGGGGAAGAATCCGTACCTGTTAATGTATCCCCGTCAACTTTAAATGTATATGTTAATTCCATCTCTCCCTGCGGTCCACTAGTTTTACCAATCCATTTACCGTTAATTTTGGATTCTTCTTTTATCCTGCTTAATATCATCGGTTCATCCCTCCTTGGTGAACTCAGTTTAACAGTATCCCCATCAAGAACTCCGGTGTTGCTAAAAGTTTGTCCATTTACATTGATGTCAAATGAAAATTCGTTCCCGTTTATCTTTCCATTTTCAAGCGGTAAAGATCCCATTTGCGATGTAACATCACCGCCTAAAGAATCGCCAACAACTTTAAAGGTGTAAGTCAGTTCAAAGTCACCGTTTGGTGTACTCATCACACCTTTCCAACTACCATCCAATTTTTGCGCATTAGCGGTTATGCTAAGAACTAATAATACAATGACTGTAATAAGTGTTTTCATTTTTTTCTCCGTTTGTATTTAAGATTGGTTATTAACTTTAACTTTCGCTAAAACTTACAATTTTATGTAAGTAATTTCAATCCGTTGCCCTATAGCTAAACAAATACCAACACAGTTATTAAAATATATTTTTATCAGCTATAATTTGGATTACCCAAAAACATAACCAAAAAATTGCTAAAAAAATTAACCATCTTATTTATAATGTATTGTATATCCTTATATAGTCAGTTTTCAATTACCTTTAGACAGTTGTTGATATAAGACCGGATCTAATTCTTCTAAGCCGGTGATACTATGCAGGTGATTGGCAGAAATCCACGGCAGCCAGAACCTATGCCCACCTACACCGCGACCAGACATGCCCGGTCCCATGCGCCAACCCTCCTGTTGCCATCCGGTCCCTTTCAAGTCGTACTGACGTCCCGGAAGAGCAACCATAGATTTTGTATCGTGAAGAAGAATCCGTGCAACGTCAAGGTAGTGTTGGTCTCTCGTGTATTCGTATAACTTCGCATAAGAAGGGACTGCCCAATCCAAGTACTCATCTGCACCTCCGGCACCTCGGGCTGTTATTCCCTGAACTCCAATGGTCGGCACTCCTTTCTTCCAGTGGAGATGTGCATTATCTGCATCGACCGGCATCGGCAAATTCCATATCCAAATCCAGCTTTCAGTGTAATCTGCTGCTGCTTTAGCGCGTTCCAACCATCTAGGATCCTTCGTTGAATCATAGAGACTCATAAACGCTTCCATGCTTAACATCCCTGCCTCTTTATCAGTAATATTCGGATTGTCGCTGGCGCCGCCGACATAGAGTCCTCGCTTTCCCCAGTTTTCCCAAACGTATTCTGCCGCTCGGATTGCCGCTTGTTTATACTTTGGATCACCGGTCTCTTCAGTCATGATGACAAGCAGCGGCACAGGACAGTAGCTGGTAGTTCCCGTCGGCTCAGCGACTTCGTTGGTTCCGGATTTCCATCGTCTAGGGAAAGAACCATCATCTCTTTGCTGTTGAATCAGCCAGTCTACATATGTCTTAACCCAACTAAACCATTCCGGATGTTCATGACCATGGGCACGTTCACGTCTATACACCCACATAAGAACTCGCATGCCTTCAGTAGCATTCCGCAACCATGGCGCAAGCCATTCTTGCCGTTCACCGGTCCATAGTTTTCCGGTTGCAAGATCGTAACCGGTTGCCTGAAGCGGTACTGTCGAAAGAGCCTGAATCAAAGAAGATATAATGGCCAGAC
>CAZRIQ010000067.1:3845-9073 GCA_964600175.1 uncultured Melioribacter sp.
ACCTATACGACGCATTTTTTGTCCACGCTCGGTACTATCACGATCACTTTCGCGCAATAACTGGTCGGCGCACTCGATGTTCTTGCTTACAAAGCCCATTGCCGCCATTGTCCAATTCCATTGAAGTTTGTTCGTATCAAATGTAGCGATTGCAAAAGGAATAGCAGTGCGTCCGTCAATGGTTGCTGCCTGAGCCGCTAAGTGATTTATCAGAACACGTCGTACCAGTTCAACATTAATTTTTGTGACCGCCGGTTTCAATGTGTTCCATGCCCATCTCCAAGCATTTCGGGTTACGTCTCGAAACGACTCTTTGAGTCCAAATCGAAAACTCACTTCGTAGCTGTGAGCTACTCCCTGGGAGATAGGATGGAAGCGTCGAATCCATCTTGGTTGTGTCGATGCATTAGGACCAAATGCAAACGCATACATACTCGTTGTGCCTGGAAAACAAAATCCGAACTCGATTGGGTTTCCATCTTTCTGCCATGCCCCAAACGCCCCGAACTGAAATCTTGCATCGGTCATCACATTTTTCGAAAGTTTCGTTTCTTCAACTGTCGATTCACCATTCGGTGAAGGATCCAGCATAGTCACTGAAGTACCGTTATTAAACGAGAGTGCAAACAGCGGTGCCGGAAGAATATCTTCGCGCATGAAGAATCGCTTCGCAGCATAGTTCAATGTACCTCCCGGCGAGCGATCGCCATCGTAAGTAGGATCACCGTATAATGCACCGGGCGCTAGGCAATTCACATCGGACCAATTTATGGATGGATCGACTCCGAACAAGACAGATGAGTTGAATCCGCCCGGAGCGTTCCCAACTACTTCCACTTTTCTTTGCACAGTAACTACTACACCATCCAAACTCCAACTGTCTTGTACATGAAAAACAACATTTTCGTATGCGATTTCAGCGCCGGCATATATACCGGAAGCTGATTGCTGGACTGTCTTGTAACCAGCTGCAAGTTCACGAATGTCCTCTTCGGTTCGAAAAATTTCAATTTGCGCTGGCTTAGGTTGCATCAGTAGTGGAAAGGTACCGCCGGAAATTTCGATTCCCCATTCACCTTCTGCGTTGTGAACAAACGAAAACGTTGCTCCTGTTTGCAATTTCCCAAGTTTCACTCTATCATTTTGTTGTGCGAACACCGGCGATATTATTAAACACAACCAAAGTATAATGCTCTTGCCAGACATAGATTTATTACTCCTATGCTAAATCGTCCAAAATTTTGAACTACTCTTTGATTTGGTTATTAATGATAAGTTAGTTTATGTACATTATCAAGAAAAGCTATCCAACAATGAAGAAAGAATTTGAAGCAATTCTTAATTAATGATTACACAGGATTTTTTTGAATAAGCACAACTTGAAAATGCAGCATTAATTATATATACTTGTCTTATTCAAGAGAGATTTGTTCTCGCTTCGTGTACAAGAATAGAAAATTCTACAAAGGGTGTACTATGAAAATATTCCGTAATATCATGATGCCGGTATTCGGCATCTTTGTTGTATTGGCGCTTCAGGGTTACTCTGGCGCGTTCGACGGTGCTGCTCGCTGCACAACGACCAGCGATACTACTCGTAGCATCGCTCCTTACTTCACAAAAGTTACATCATCACCAAAAGCACCGGACGCTGAAGGCTTTCTCCAGCGCTGGCTGCTTCTCGAACCGATTAACAAACCGAATCGTAGCAACACCGTGTTTACCGACAGCTACATCCGGAATGCCTTCAACACCGAGTACTTTCCCAACCAGTTTACAGTTGTTCCGCATGATGGCGACAAGGTGAAGGTTGGAGATCAGGAACTCGCATGGCATGCTCTGGATGCCACCAAATTCAATGTCAAACTCTTTCGCTTTGCCTACGGTTTAAATAAGCAGATTTATGGAGTATTATTCTGGGCGGTTACCGTCGTCAACAGTCCCAAAGAGATGAAGAACGTTCGTATGGCAGTTGGATCCAATTCGGCATCTATGTGGTGGCTTAACGGCAAAGAAGCTGTTATCCTCTCAGGTGACAGACGTATGGTTATGGATGACTGTACCTCAAAACGCCTTACTCTTAAAAAAGGTCGAAACGTAATTCGCGGTGCCGTAATCAACGGTCCTGGCATGAGTGATTTCTGTGTCCGTTTTATTGATGAAAATGGTAAACCGATTAAGGATCTCACCATGAGTTTTAAAAACACTGGAAATTAATAAGTTATCATATTTTAGTCTCAATCGTTTTGTTCTTGGAGGTTTTATGAAATTTCGTATTCTAACAGCAGCGGTTTCCGCACTGCTCTTTCTATGGTTGTCTAAACCTGCATTTGCTCAGGCAGGCAAACCTTATATTCACGATCCTTCTACTATCACGAAGTGTGATGGTAAATTTTATACTTTCGGCACAGGTGGCGGTGGATTGATCTCCGACGACGGCTGGATTTGGAACAGCGGAGCTGTTCGTCCCGGCGGTGGAGTAGCTCCAGACGTCATACACATAGGGGATCGCTATTACGTTACCTATGCAAAAGGAGGAGGAGGACTGGCTGGGGGACACGCCAGCAATGTCTACGTTATGTGGACTAAGACACTTGACCCTAATTCGCCTGACTTCAAATTTTATAATGAAGATAATATCGTTGCGTCATCTGACGGAGTGGAGGACTGTGATGCAATTGATCCCGCATTTCTCCTTGACCCCAATACCGGCAGATTATGGCTTAGCTATGGTACTTTTTTTGGATTTATCCGGATAGTTGAACTTGACCCTAAGACAGGAAAACGAATTAAAGGTAATAAACCTGTTGATATAGCAATAGACTGCGAGGGTGTCGGCATGATGTATCGCGACGGCTGGTATTACCTGGTTGGCACTCACGGTACATGCTGCGATGGATCTAACTCCACTTATAACCTTCGCGTAGGTCGCTCAAAGAAAGTAACCGGTCCTTATTTGGATAACATGGGCAGAGATATGCTAAAAGGCGGTGGAAAATTTGTAGCAGGTGCTAGTGGTACCTTTATCGGTCTAGGTCACTTTGGGTTATTGGACCTGGGTGATGATGTTCAAAAATTCTCATGTCATTATGAATCCGACCTTGCACAAGGTGGTCGAAGTGTACTTGGAATTCGTCCTCTTCTTTGGAAAAACGGCTGGCCTGTAGCAGGCAATAATTTCCAGGAAGGCACATATGAAATTCAATCCGAACGCAACGGCAACGCACTAGAATTGGCTGTAGATTTTGTAAGAATGCCTCGCGGCACCAGAAGATTTTTTGGACGAAACAATAATGATGAACCCGTGAAACCGATTCCGCCACAGACACTCGCAGAAGATTCAAAGGATTGGCCGACCGGTAACATTGAGGTTCGTATGGGTGATTTTATGGTCCGCCCGCATCAGAAGTGGAGAATTACACCTGTCGACAGCGTTGGCGGCTATCCAGGTTCTCCCTTTTTCAAAATCACTATCGATAGTACCGATCGTGCATTGGCTGCTACTGCAGACGCTGAAGTTGTAACCGTTCCCAAATTTACCGGGGCTCCCGAACAACTCTGGCGCATCGACCAGTTGATTGACGGCACTTACCGCATCATGCCCAAGGCTGTACCCAACTCCAAAGAACCTTTAGCCTTAGTTGCTGTTGGCGACTGCACACCTACACTGGCTAAGTTCGACCCTAAGAGTGACAACTCGCGTTGGGACTTTAAAAAGCCGTAAAGAAATTAGTGATAAGAGACGCACAGGTTAGCTCCCGTGCGTCTCTTTCATTGTTTTTAAAACTGTTTATATCCGTCCTTATTCAAAACCTCATCCATAGATAAAATTCTTATCTAACTTGAAAAAACGTGATTTCTGCTATTCCAATATTGATTTATCAATTTCATTATGCTTAGAACTTTACTCTTTTTCATATTTGGATTTTTCAAATCTCGAACTCAATTGCAACTAGAAATTGTCTTTCTTAGAAAACAACTTAAGATTCTAAATCAATACACAGTTTGCCAACAAATACATAAATGAAGTTTATTGAATCATGATTTTTACCATCTTTAAATCTTTTGCATCTGAGCTGTTTCCATACCACACCTCGTACTCTCCGGGAATTACTGCCATTCTATAACTGTCTTTATCGAAAAACTCGAATGCGGCTGGAGAAAGATTGATTGTAACTTGATTAGTTTTGCCTGCTGCAACATCAACGCGTTGAAATCCTCTTAATGTTTTGATAGGTCCATCTGCATCGTTAACCCTATGTACATAAGCTTGAACGATTTCTGTCCCGTCGCGTTTACCGGTATTTGATACAGGTATTGTAAGTTCAACGCTTTCATCATTGTTGATCGTGGTCTTACTGATTTTTGCATCACCAATTGAGAAGGTAGTGCAGCTTAATCCAAAACCAAACGGGAAAAGAGGATCAGACATAAAACGGTAAGTTCGACCTTTCATGGAATAATTTTCAAAATCCGGTAACTGGTTTATATTTTTATAGAAAGTAATCGGAAGTTTGCCTGAAGGATTATAATCGCCGAACAATACATCGGCAACTGCTTGTCCGCCGGATTCACCACTGTACCAAGCTTGAAGTATAGCGTCGCAGCTTTCGGTTTCCGGAACTAAGCCCATGGCTGAACCCGAACAATTCACAAAAATGATCTTCTTCCCTGCTTGTTTCAGTTCCTTTAAGCAATTGCGTTGTATCTCAGGAAGTTCTATATCAGTGCGGTCGCCGCCCTTGAATCCGGGTAACTCGATAGGCATCTGTTCCCCTTCCAATCGAGAAGAAATACCGCCTGCGAAAATAACCACATCAATACCTTTAAGCTTTTCGATAAGTGCATCAAACTTAACCGGTACCTCTTTGCCAAAATTCAGATTAAGACTAGCCGGCCAGTTACCCAATTGTTTGAAATGAGCTTCAATTTTATATTCTTTGCCCTTTTCAACTTGCAACGGGATACGGGTGGTACGCGGTCCAAACCTGCGGGGCTTATAAAGTGTATCTGCGTTAACCAGAAGTTCGAATCTTCCTCCTGCTTCTACTTTAAAAACAATCTCTCCTGATTCTGAAGGTTTGAAAACTGTTTCGTATTTACCGGAGAAATCCCGCAGATGTACTCCTGTACTGAATTCGTGTTGTCCTTCAGTGGTTAACTGTATAGGATTAGTTATTTGTTCAACGGCTGCAACATCACCCTTTAAATCCCGGTTGTTCCAGTAT
>CAZRIQ010000068.1:0-9012 GCA_964600175.1 uncultured Melioribacter sp.
ATTTGGTGATTTGGCGAAAAATTTGCCAACTCCCGTTGAAAAAGCACGGGCTTACCATAATTTGGGAAACACTGAACTCATGCAGCAAATACTCGATGAAAGTATTGAATCGTACAAAGACGCGCTGCGTAATAATCCCAACGATATTGAAACCAAATACAACCTTGCCTACGCACAAATGTTGAAAAAGAAGAAAGAACAACAGCAGAAGCAACAAAATAAAAATAACGATCAAAACAAGGATAAGAACAAAGATCAAAATAAACAGCACAATAAAAACGACCAGAATAAGGATAAACAAGATCAAAAAAACAAACAGGATCAAAAAAACAAGAATAAGCAAAACCAGGATCAGAATAAAAACCAGCAGGAAAAACAAAACCAGCAGAATCAACAACAGCAGCAGAAAATGGCGAAGAACCAAATATCCAAAGAAGAAGCTGAAAGAATCCTGAATGCGCTTAAAAATAACGAAGCACAGCTTCAAAAAGAATTAAGGAAGAAGCAGAGCAGACCTGTAAAAACCGATAAAGATTGGTAAATTTGGCGGGGGTAATTATTTCAGTAAGGCATCCGGCAGAAATTTTCTATGACAAAAAATAACAACATACGGTTGTTTATTATTCTTATAGCAATTGCATCGGGCATTTTGACTGCTAGATTGAATGCGCAGCAGTTTGGTGCAACGGTTGATAGATCGACTGTCGGTGTAAACGAAACATTTCAAGTTGACTTTACTTTTAACGGACCGAGTGTTAACGGCATAAGTGATTTTAAACCGCCGGATTTTTCCGGCTTTCGAATTCTATCCGGCCCTAATCAATCTACAAGTATGCAGTTTATTAACGGAAGTTCATCCGCTTCGATAACTTATTCTTATGTTTTGCATCCTTCTTCGGGCGGCGAGTTTGAAATCGGTCAAGCTTCGGTAAACTACGGAGGAAAAACTTACACCAGCAGTCCGGTAAAAGTAAAAGTTGTACAAGGAGCCACACAGCCGTCGCAACAAAATAATAATGCGGGCTTATCACAGGACGATATCGCTAAAAATGTTTTTATGGTTGCGGAAGTCAATCGGAGTCATGTTTATCTCGGCGAGCAGGTAACAGTTACTTACAAACTTTACACACGTTTGAATATTGCGTCACCGCAGATTACAAAACTCCCGTCGTATCAAGGTTTCTGGGCTGAAGAAATCGATATGCCCAACACAATCAATTTTGAACTCGGTATGTATAAGGGAGAACGTTATAGGGTCGCAACATTGAAGCAAGTCGCTTTGTTTCCTTCGAAGACCGGAAAACTTTCCGTTACGCCTTTCGAACTGAATATACCTGTAATCGTAAGAAGAAAAAATAAAGGCAATAGTGTCTTCGACGATTTTTTCAACGATTCGTTTTTCGGAACATCCCAAACAGTAAACTTTAATGCTAAGTCGAATACTGTCGTAATCCAGGTCGATCCGCTTCCTTCTAATAATGTCCCGGCTTCGTTTTCAGGTGCAGTTGGGGATTTTTCTTTGAAATCGGAAGTCGATAAGAATGATATTAAAACAAATGAGAGTTTTACGCTGAGGTTGACTGTCGGCGGCAGCGGGAATATAAAGTTATTGAGTCTGCCGGAAGTTAAACTGCCTGCCGGTTTTGAGAAGTATGATCCGAAAGTAGTTGAAAACATCAACCGCAAATCGACAATTACCGGTCAGAAAATTTACGACTACCTTATTATTCCGCGTGTCGAAGGTGAGAAGGAAATTCCCCCGGTTGAGTTTTCGTATTTCAATCCTTCGTCGAGAAAATATATTACGCTTTCAACCCCGAGTTACAAAATCAATGTAACAAAAGGTGAAGGCAATTACGAAACTACGTCGAGCGGATTTTCCAAGGAAGATATTAAACTTCTAAGCGAAGATATTCGGTATATAAAAACCGACGGATTCAACTTACAGAAAAAAGAAAGCATCTCTGTAATTAAGGATTGGTTCTGGTCCGCGCTGACTGTTCCGCTTGTCGCATTTGTCGGATTGATCGGCTTCGTAAAGAGGAAAGAAAAGATTTCGGGTAACCTCGAACTTCTACGTTTTCAGAAAGCGGAGAAAGCCGCAAAACGGAGATTGCGTTTGGCAAAGAAAGCTTTGGACGGCAACGATTCAAAGAGTTTTTACAACGAGTTGTCGCTCGCTTTGTTCGGTTATTTGGAAGATAAACTGAACATACAAAAATCCGATTTCACGCTTGAGCTTGCGTTAAATAAATTAACCGAAGCAAAAGTTGATCTTATGCTTATAGAAAAAACAAAAACGATTGCCGAGCAGTGTGAGTTTGCTCGTTTCGCCCCCGCCGGTGATTCGGCAACTAAAACCGATATTTACAACGATGCGGTAGAATTGATTGTTAAACTGGATAGCTCCGTTGGTTTGAGGAAAAGGAAAAAGTGATGAGAAGAATTATCGCCAAAATATTTTTTGTTCTCTTATTGCTTTTTGTTTCTATGCCTCTCTACGGGCAGTCGGTGGATCAAATAATGAAACAAGGCAACAGCGAGTATCAAAACAACCAGTTTGAAAAAGCGATTGACTCTTATAACAAAATATTACACAAAGATTACGAGAGTGCCGCACTTTATTATAATTTAGGGAATGCATACTTCAGACTTCATAAACTGGGAATGGCAATTTTAAATTATGAAAAAGGTCTGCGCCTTTCTCCTAACGATGAGGACCTTCAATATAATTTAAGAATAGCAAACGCGAGAACGGTTGATAAAATTCAAGAACTGCCGAAATTGTTTTTTGTTCAGTGGTGGGATGGAATTATTACATCGTTATCCGTAACAAGTTTGTCGCTTTTGTTAATCCTGGTTTACATAGCGTTTCTTGTTGCCATTGCAGTTTACTTGCTTTCGAAGAATTTCAAGTTTCAGAGATTATCTTTCTTTGGCGGATCGACTCTGCTTGCCGTTTTGGTAATTGTAGTCATCATTTTTGTAGCGAGAGTGAATAGGGAATCCTCCTCAAATTATGCAATACTTGTCGAACCTTCGATAACGGCTAAAATTGCTCCCGACTCCAAAAGCAGCGATGTTTTTCTTATCCACGAAGGAATAAAATTCCAACTAGTAGACCAGGTAAATAACTGGTCGAAGATTCAACTAGCCGACGGGAAGATCGGCTGGCTGCCCGATAATTCATTCGAGAAAATTTAGTTTGCCGCTTCGTTTTGAATTAGGATTTTGTATCTTGCCGTGAGACTACTTTAGTAAACTTAGGTCAATTCTACAATTTTATAATTATTTTTAATGTCGTTTTTTGTTTTATTCAAAGTTAGGAAGTGTTAATGAATGCAAAAAAATATAACAATATTAAGTTAGTTATTGGAATTGCAGAAGCTGTTCTTTCATTCGTTCTTCTTTTTTTATTTGTGAAGTTTGGACTTAGCAAGTATCTCGAAAACTCACTTCGTATTTATGCTCAGAATAATTATTTAGTACTGCTGCTCTTTACTGTCGTTGTTGGAATTGTATCAGGTGTTATTTTTTATCCTTTCAGTTATTACACGGGTTTTTACTTGGAACACAAGTACAATCTTTCCAACCAGACTTTTTGGAAATGGACATGGGAAAATTTGAAGGGAACACTTATTGGAGGCGCAATCGGTCTGCCTTTGTTGTTATTGTTTTACTTCATACTAAATATTTTTGGCAACCTATGGTGGCTTCCGTTTGCAGTTGTTCTGTTTTTCGTTTCAGTGATTCTCGCGCAGGTTGTACCGATATTGATTCTGCCGCTATTCTATAAAGTTACTCCAATTGAAAATGAAGAATTGAAAACAAGCATTGTTGAGTTGTCTAAGCAAGTAGGAATGAAGATTGAAAACGTATTCAAATTTGATATGAGCAAGAACACTAAGAAAGCAAATGCTGCTTTTACCGGCTTGGGGAAAACCAAAAGAATTTTATTGGGAGATACTCTGCTTGATAACTATTCCCAGGATGAAATTGAAACTGTTATCGCTCACGAACTCGGTCATTACAAACACAAGCATATTGTTAAAAACATAATCATCGGGACGTTCTTTAGTTTTGTTACACTTTTTGTTCTGTCACTGCTTTATAAAGTTTCACTTTCATGGTTTGGTTTTAGTTCGATTACCGAAATCTCAGCTTTACCTCTCCTGGTTTTGTGGGGAATGCTGGTCGGTTTGATCCAGGAGCCGCTTTCTAATGTGATATCGAGGAAGTTTGAATATCAAGCTGATGAATATGCAGTTTTGTCTACGTGCAAGAGAGAAGCTTTCTTGGCAACTCTTGAGAAGTTGACCGATCAAAACCTGGGCGACAGAGAACCTCATCCGTTTGTGGAGTGGTTTTTCTATAGTCATCCTTCTATTAACAATAGAACAAAATACATTCTTTCATTGGATGTTGAGTAGACTAATTGACCTCTATGGATTTATTCTCGAAAATATTTAGAATTCTCACCATATTACCCGCCTTTCTGGAAAATCATCACAAAAATATCGCTTATTTTGGAAAATTTTTATAATTTAGCGGTGGTTAACTAATTATTCTGGAAAAAATTTAGACTATCTGGCGGAGTTTGGCTGAGACGGCTTTGTCCGACGAAATTACATGGAGACGGAAAATGAGCGAAATAATATTTGCTTCATCTAACCCTCAAGAGGCTTATAAAATCTCTAAAATGCTTCAAGAGAAAAAGATTAGGAAAATTGCTCCAAGAATCTACACTACTAATTTTGATGAAAAACCTTCTGAAATAATAAGAAGAAATATTCTTGAGATCCTTGGCAATTTATATCCTCAGTCGGTTTTGAGTTACCGCTCTGCCTTTGAATTCAAACCTACATCAACAAACCAGATTTTTGTTACCTATTCCTATACAAGAAAAATAAAACTTCCCGGTGTAACAATAAATTTTCTAGAGGGAAAAGGACCTGTTGAAGGGGATAATAAAATGATCGGTGAACTATATGTTTCATCAAAAGAAAGGGCTTTTCTTGAGAATCTTAAAATCACCAAAAAGTCCGGTCACGATTCTAAAACTTTAGGCATTCCCAAGATAGAGGAAAAATTAGATGATGTTTTAAGAATAAAAGGTGAAGATGGTTTGAATCAGCTGCGCGATAAAGCAAAGAAATTATCTGAAATACTTGAAATGCAAAAAGAGTACGAATCGTTAAGCAAAATTATCAGTGCATTGTTGGCAACTAAGCCCTCTAAAATATTAAAATCAGATTTGGCTTTATCACGTGCTGCTGGGTTGCCTTATGATAGAAATAGAATTGAACTTTTTGAAATACTTTCTAACTATCTGCACAACAAAACTTTCAAAGAACGACCGGAGAAAAACTTATCACTGAATTCTTTTAGAAACTTTGCCTTCTTTGAAGCTTATTTTTCCAATTACATAGAAGGGACTGTGTTCGAAGTCTCCGAAGCAAAAAACATTGTGGATACCGGTGTTCCGTTACCTTCCCGTGATGATGATTCGCACGACATACTCGGTACTTATCAAATAGTTTCGGACAGAAATGAAATGAAAAAAATTCCTTCGGGTGCAGATGAGTTTCTGGATTTGCTGCAATCGAGACATAAAACATTGCTTTCGGCACGTGTAAGTAAATCTCCCGGGCAATTCAAAGAAAAAAACAACAGGGCCGGGAATACTTTTTTTGTCGATTTCAAACTTGTTCGCGGTACACTTATAAGAGGATTCGATTACTATAAAATTCTAACCGATCCGTTTGCACGTGCGGCATATATGATGTTTCTTATAAGTGAAGTGCATCCTTTTGAAGACGGCAACGGTAGAATTGCACGTGTAATGATGAATACGGAGTTTGTAAATAAAAATCAAAGTAAAATTATTATTCCAACTGTTTATCGTGATGATTACCTTCTTACATTAAAAAGATTGACTAATCAAAAAGATCCGTCACCTTATGTTGATATGCTTTCTAAAGCACACCGGTTTAGCGAAAACCTTTGCTTTGAAAGCTATGATGATTTCTATAATTACTTAGATGCTCATAATGCTTTTTATGAATCTGAAGAAGGTACACATTTAAAAATTGATTAAACTTTTGGTGTTTGCTTGGCGTTATTAAGGTTCATGCTGTTACGACAGATGCAGAAGGTAAATCAGCAATATATATCATGCGCTTTTAGTCAGGGCTTACAAATACGATTTTTATCATTATATTTGTACAGATGTAACTTACATTCCAAATGATAAGAACAAAAAAGTACATTATTTATTCAGCCGTTTTCACTCTGTTAATGCTTTCCGGGTGTACTTTCAATAAAAATGCTAATCCGTCGTCCAGTGAAACAACCGATCTAACACCGAGCAGCCCAAGTCCTTCCAACAATGCAACAGACCAGCTTCTGGTTGTCGATCTTAAGTGGGAATCGACGGGGGACAAATTCGATGTCTATTTCAGCAAGAAAAATCCCCCAACAATACTTTATTCGAAGGATATTACCGCTAAGAAATTGTTATTGACCGGGTTAGACTACAGCACAAGATACTATTGGAAAGTAGTTGCAAAAACAAATTCGGGTACCGAGTCGCAAGGATCGGTATGGAGTTTTACGACTACTTCTCAAACTTCGCCCTCGCTGAACGGGTATGCTTTGATAAGCCACGGCTTGACTACTTCATCCCCGAGCAATGTAAATGTTCTATTTCAAGTGGTAGATCTTAACGGGAAAGGCATCACAACTCTAACGAGCGATGATTTTGAAGTATACGAAGACGGTCTGCCGATTTCGGCTTCGGAATCGCAAATGACAGTGAAGAAGAAGAATCAGCTTCCATACAAAATTAAAACTGTTCTGATGCTCGATAACAGTACGAGTTTGAAAGACAGCATCGATGCGGTTCGTTCCGCTGCGTATTCACTTGTGAGAAACTTATTAGATAACCAGCAGGTTACAATCTACTCTTTTTCGGAAAGTCAATATTTACTGCAGGGCTTCACAGCAGATTCGATTGCACTAATCAGTTCGCTTGCAAGTTACCAGTTGGGATACCCTACTACCGACCTTTACGGTGCCGTAATCAAGGGAGCTTCGCTGTGGGAAGACTCTTTATCGAGCGACAGTGTCTCTCAAGGTTTTATGATTATATTTACCGACGGTCACGATACTCAAGGTTCACACACACTTGCCGATGCGTTGAATTCGATCGACAAAAAAATTGTTTATGCAATCGGTTTGGGATCGGACATCGACACCGAAGTTCTTGATCGGATAGGAACTGCCGGTTTTTACAACATAAACAACACACAGGAATTGAAGCAGCAATTTCTTTATATTCAAAATGATATTTTAACTTATGCGAATAGTTTTTACTTGTTGTCGTATCAAAGTCCCAAAAGAGGCGACGAAAGCCACACTCTGTATATCCGGATAAAGAACAATCCGTATACCGGCGCCGGGGCAACATTAGTTGAAAAATTCAACAGCGAAGGATTTACATCTAACTAGAGAGAAAAAATGGCTGTTACAAAACAAGACGTTGAACATATTGCCAAGCTGGCAAGACTTAAATTTACCGAAGACGAACTGCAGAATCTTACTAAGGATATGAACAAGATTCTTTCCTACATGGATAAATTAAACGAGTTGAATACCGACGATGTAGAACCGTTATCGAACCCGATTGCAAATGAAAATGTTTTTCGAGAAGATAAAATTAAAGAGTCTATCCCGACCGAAGAAGCGTTGAAGAACGCACCGGATAGAACAGATGTTCATTTCAGAGTTCCAAAAGTTATTACTAGAGAATAACCGTAAAATTTTATAATGATTATCGGAATAATTCCCGCACGTTTTGGTTCTACACGATTGATGGGCAAACCTCTTGCCGATATCGGCGGCAAGCCGATGATTCAGCATACATATCTCAGCGCCAGAAAATCCAAGCTGCTTGACAAAGTTGTAATTGCCGTCGACGACGAAAAGTTGTTTGAAGTGGTAAAGAGTTTCGGTGCGGAAGTTTACATGACGCCGAAGAATATACTCACCGGTTCCGACCGTATTGCCCAGGTTGTTAAAAAGATTGAAGATGCGGATATCATCGTGAATATTCAAGGCGATGAGCCGTTCATACCTGCGAAGATGATCGATGAAGTTATTGAGCCGCTGCTGTTCGACCGGAAAGTAAATGTTTCAACGCTTGCCAAAAGAATAACGACTGTCGAAGATTTGAAATCGCCGTCGGTTGTAAAAGTTGTTTTCGATTATAATAACTTCGCTCTCTACTTTTCGCGCTCGCCGATTCCATTTGTAAGAGAAGCACGGACGAATTTGGAGCGGGTAGAAATGGCCGAGATTTTCAAACATGTGGGGCTTTATGTTTTTAGACGTGAACCGCTGCTGAAGTTTACTTCGTTAAAGCAGACCGACCTTGAGAAGATTGAAAAATTGGAACAGCTTAGGATGCTTGAGAACGGTTTCAAAATAAAAATAGTTGTAACCGAGCAGGAAAGTATTTCCGTCGATACGCCGAAGGATTTGGAACTTGTAAGAAAGTATTATGAGAAGTATATCAAGCCTGCGGAAAAGAAGGGCAAAGGAAAGTGAGTCGAAAATTGTTCAATTGTCTTTTCAGGGGAGAGGTATTATTTTATATTTGTAGAAGTTAAAATTGCCGTCCCATTTATGGGACGGATAAGAAAGTACACAAAGGCTTTCTGGCTTTAGCCGCATCAAATAATGTGACTAAAGAGTCTGTTGCGGAATTCTCTGTGGAACTCAGTGCTTCTCTGAGGCTCTCCGTGTAACAAAAATAGGGTATAAATTACACAGAGTTCCACTAAGAAGGCCCCGCCTTCGTTTTACAACACAAACTGCGGCGGGCAAGCACGGAGAACCACAGAGAAAGAGAAGCACTGAAACTTTTTATAAAGACACTTTTAGTCAATAAATTAGCGGGAAATGTATGGAACGGAAAATTAGGGTCATAATTGCAAAAGCCGGGTTAGACGG
>CAZRIQ010000069.1:0-8968 GCA_964600175.1 uncultured Melioribacter sp.
TGAGACAGGTAACTTTTATAACGTTGAAATTTACGATTGCAATGAGTATGATTTATTTGGTAATTTGCTTTTGAAAGAAGGATAACTTTCAATGAAAAAAACGATTTTGCTTTTAGTACTGTTCAGCTGTGCTTCGTTTGCACAAGTAGAATATTCAGAGCATGATAAAATCACCGGGTTAGAGCCGAGTTTCTACATAGATTGCGCAAATTACAAAAGCGATACCGCCGGCAAAACACGCCTCGATGTCTTTATACAAATACCCTACAGCAGTATTCAATTCGTGAGAAAGGGAACCGTTTTCAATGGTTCTTATATGGTTACACTCACATTTTATAATGAAGATGAATCAAAAGTTCTTTTAGAAAGATTCTGGCAGGAAAAATTAACCGCGCTGGACTTTTCACAAGCAGTTTCAAAAAAAAATTACAATTTTAGTCACAAGAGCTTTGATTTCGAACCCGGTAAATATTCCTTAAAGTGTATTATTGAAGATGAAGATTCGAAAAAGAGTATTGAAAAAAGAATTCCGGTTAAAGTAAAAGTTATCTCGGATTCGCTGGGATTAAGCGATATAATTTTTGTTTCGGAAATTGTTAAAGACGGCAATTCCGAAAAAATAGTACCGAATGTTGCCGATCTTATAACCAGCAGAGAAACCGACCTTTCTTTCTCTTACGATATCTATTCTTCTCAAAAACAGAACGTCTTTACTAAATATATTTTGAGTGATCCACAAAACGATACGGCTTTCGGTCAAATTGATACTCAAGCGGTTAAAGCAGGCACCAATCATGTTTATTTTACGATTAAAGACAACACCTTCAACCTTGGCAAATACAATTTAAAAATTGTTCTTAAAGACAACGATGTAAGTGACATAGATTCTGTTGAGAAGTCTCTATACTCAAGAATTTATGGAATGCCCGCTTCAATTGTAGACTTAAATAAAGCCATCGAAGAGATGGTTTATATTGCCCCGCCGGTGAAAATAAGTGAGATGCAAAGTGCCGAGACTTACCAGGAAAAATTGGAAAAGTTCATCGCATTTTGGGATTCGAAGAAACCGAATAAAAACTCCGATGAGAACCCGGTACTTTATGAATACTATAGAAGAATCGATTACGCAAATAAACATTTTAAAGCAATGGGGGAAGGCTGGCGTTCTGATATGGGAATGATCTACGTGACTTTCGGTCCGCCGAATAATGTTGAACGTCGCTCGATTGAAATGGATTCCAAGCCGTATGAAATCTGGCAATATTATGAATTGGACCGTTACTTCGTTTTCGTCGATAACACGGGATTTGGCGATTACTACCTGGCAAATCCGGATTACAGCCGCTGGCCGGGATACAGATGATTACTTCGAATGCAGAATTAAAAGCAGTTATAATTTGAAATAAATTTAATTTTTCGACACAACAATTTTTTATAATTTCATTTAATCATTACATAAGATTTCCAAAAACTAAAAATTATTGACTGCAGTTTCGACTTTCATTCTGCACTCTGCATTCATAATTCTAAATTCATAACATGATACTTACAGTAACACTTAATCCCCTTTTAGAAGAAAGATTGTTTTTTCAATCTGTAGAATTAGGAAAGAACCATAGGGCAACAAAAAGAATTTTCACTGCCGGCGGTAAAGGTATAAACGTCAGCAGACAGCTGAATTATCTTTCGGTACCAAACCATGCAATTACTTTTCTAGGCGGTGAAAACGGAAAACTGCTTCGCAAAATTATGTCGGAAGAACAAATCGATTTCAATTTCGTTTCCGTGAAATCAGAAACGAGAGGCGCTTCGTTGATCATTGAAGAAAATTCCAATCGTGTAACAACTTTCTTTTCCCCCAATAATAAAATAACACAAACTGAAGCTGATGAGTTGAAACAAAAGCTTGACAAGATGATACGGAACTGTTCAATCGTTGTCTTTTCCGGTAGCTCGCCTTGTGAAGAAACCGACAACATTTTCTCACACGGAATAAAATTGGCAGAAGAGTACGATAAAGTTTCTGTTCTCGACACATATGGTACTCACTTAAAGAAATCAATTGAAGCAGCCCCGACTGCCATTCACAATAACATATCTGAGATCGAGAAATCGTTAAATATTGATTTATCAAGTGAAGACAAAAAGCTGGACTTCCTCAACTATCTTTATTCCAAAGGGATTAAACTTTCCTTTTTGACCGACGGGTCAAATGCAGTTTACGCCAATAAGTTTGATTTTCATTATAGAATAATACCTCCCAAAGTCAATTCGGTTGATTCTACAGGAAGCGGTGATGCATTCGTTTCGGGTGTAGTTTTCGGTTTATTTCATTCACTTGTTTTCGATGAATTTGTTAAAATTGCCGTATCGCTTGGAACCACTAATGCAAACAGACTGGAAACGTGCAATGTTTCCGAAGACGAGTACAAGAAATATACAGATGCGGTTCGAATCGAAGCCATTGGCAAAAAAATGAAAATAATTGATGACTCACCGAATTACATTTCATAGACTTTTATTTTTTCTCTTCATCGGTTCGGTATCGTTTGCCCAGACAATTCAGTCAATTGAAATTAACGGTGCAGATAACTTTTCACAAAACGATTACCAAAACTGGATTAAGATCTCTGCAGGATCAAAAGTTTTCGACGGTTTGATCGACTCCGTTAAAAAAAATATTTCTTACAATCTATCACTTGAAGGATTTTATAACTTTTCCTTCAGACGGTGCAGCATCGAACCGGGTGAAGATTCACTTTCAAAAAAGTTAACAATCGACATAGATGAAGGTACTCCTACTTACATTCGCAATATCTCTTTCACTTCCGGCAAAACAGATTCGGTTGAAATCAAAAATTACCTTGATGATCTGAACGATAAAATTTTTTCCCAGCAGAATTTGGATCTTGCATTCAACAACATTTTAAACTCTCTCGAAAATGACGGCTACCCTTATGCATCAATAAAATTAAACTCAGTAGAATTGTCAACCGACACTTCTGACAACACTCACTATGCCGATCTAGATATATCTATTGAGAAAAACCAGAAAGCCGTGATAGACAAAATCCTGATCACCGGTAATACAAAAACAAAAGATTACGTAATAACAAGAGCTTTGGGAATAGAACCGGGTGATGTTTATTCACAAAAAAAGATTGAAGAGATCCCAGCAAGACTTAACCGTTTAAGATTTTTTGAACGTGTTGAAAAACCTACTTTTTATTTCGATTCAAAAAATGAAGGAATACTTTCTATCACTGTAAAGGAAAAGCAGACAAACAATTTCGACGGCATTGTAGGATATGTCCCGTCTAACAATGCGAATGAAACGGGTTACTTCACGGGCTATGTGAATATCGGTTTACGAAATCTATTCGGTACTGCAAGAAGTGCTGCAGTTTTATGGCAGCAGGAAAACCAAACCTCCCAAACACTCGAACTTCACTATTTGGAACCCTGGCTTTTCGGTTACCCGTTTAACTTGCAGCTTGGATTGTACCAGCGAAAGCAGGACTCGACGTATGTACAGAAAAGTTTTGATGCTACTCTGGAATTTTTAGCTACGGATGAAATCTCCGCTTCATTTTTACTTTCTTCTCAGTCAACTATTCCTACTGCTAGGGAAATTCCGACATTTACTGTTTTCAGTTCATCTTCCATAGTTACAGGCGTCAATTTAAAAATTGATACACGTGACGACATTTACTCGCCGACAAAAGGTTTGCTATTTATCAGCAATTTCAAATCGAGTCTAAAAAAAATAGACGGACCCCAGCAGTACATAACACCCGACACAAAAACAAGAGTCAACTTCCAAAGGATAGAACTCGATTTTGACATCTTTCATGAAATATTCAAAAAGCATGTTGTCGCACTCGGGCTGCACGCGCGTGAACTTAAGGGCAATGATTTTGAAGTAAGCGATCTCTATTTATTGGGCGGTGCAAATACATTACGAGGTTACAAAGAAAAACAATTCCAAGGGAACAGAATTTTTTGGTCGAATCTTGAATACAGATATTTAATCGAAAGCCGCTCTTTTGTGTTCCTATTTTTCGATACAGGTTATTATCTTAGGAATGAAGATGTATTGAGAAACATACTAAAGACATCCGGGTTCAAAATCGGCTACGGTTTAGGTTTGAACATAGAAACCGGACTTGGAGTTCTAAGCGTAAGTTTCGCTCTCGGCAAAGGTGATTCATTCAGCGAAGGGAAAATACATTTCGGTTTGTTAAATGAATTCTAAAATTCATTTGGAACTTGTATGCCAACAAAACATCCGATGAAAAAATTTGATAATGCTCTTCTGAACAGACGAACAAAATTAATTGCCGGGATCGACGAAGCTGGGCGAGGACCGATTGCAGGTCCGGTAGTTGCCGCTGCAGTAATCTTCGACAAGAAGGTTTCAATAAAAGGAGTGAACGATTCCAAAAAATTGTCGGCTAAAACAAGAGAAGAACTTTTCTATAAAATAATAGAGTCTGCCGTTTCATTCGGCGTTGGTATAATAGATCATGAAGAAATAGACAGGATAAATATTCTGCAGGCAACACTAAAAGCTATGAAGACTGCTTCGGAAAAATTATCTCCAAAGCCGGATTTGATTTTAATCGACGGCAACAAATCTTTCCATTCGGAAATCCCGACAAAAACAATTATAAAAGGTGATTCAAAATCATTTGCAATTGCGGCGGCGTCAATAATTGCCAAAGTCACACGTGATAAATTAATGAATGAAGCAGCAAAATATTTCCCTGGATATAGTTGGGAAACAAATAAAGGTTATGCGACTAAAGCACACGTAGCTGCTGTTAAACAATTAGGTGTAACAGTGTTTCACAGAAAAACTTTCCTGGGAAAAATTCTCGAATCGGATTCCGTTCAAAAATTATTTGGTTGATATCTGTTTCGCCCCTCCGGGGCTCTACAGAGGTTGTCTCTTCTATTGTTTACTAATGTATCGCTGCTACGCAGCTTTTTGACTTATGTATATGATATATCTTATGCAGCTAAAAATAGAACTTCTGAAGAAGAATTTTCAATAATATAAATGAACTTATAACTTCGATGATTTTATATGCGCATAGCCACAGAGTGGCGATATTTTAGTAACAGATCGACAAGAAAAATTTTTAAGCTCCGAAGGAGCGACACATGATTCTCCGCCCTTGAAATATTATCTTAGCTTAACATAAACTGGGGTATAGGTTATGGCTAATACATATACTCAATTGTACGCACAAATAATATTCTCGCCAAAAGGTAGACAGAATCTGATTCACGAAAGAATTAAAAACAACGTTTACAAGTACATAGTTGGAATCATCAAGAATAAAAACCAAAAGCCGATGATTATCAACGGTATGCCTGACCATATTCATATATTCTTAGGCTTCTCTCCCGATATTGCTATTTCCAACTTAGTAAGGGATATTAAATCTAATTCGACCAATTATATTAACGAACAAGAATGGTTTCCAGGAAAGTTTTCATGGCAGACAGGTTTTGGAGCTTTCACTTATAGTAAATCCCAAGCGCCAAGAGTTATTAGCTACGTTCAAAATCAAGAAAAACATCACAGAAGAAAAACATTTAGAGAAGAATACCTAGAATTGCTAGAAAAATTTGAAATTGATTACAAGAAAGAATATTTATTTGAGTGGTATGATTAGATTTTGTTTCCCTACATTCACAGTAATCATATAAAATTAATGGTTACTTTTAACCATACTCAATATGCCAAAAAACAAAAAAGAATTCGGGGATATCGGCGAAGACCTGGCGTGTAAACATTTAACGGAGAAGGGATTTGAAATAATTGATAGGAATTATTTCTACGGGCACGGCGAGATCGATATTATAGCAAAAGACGGAGATCACCTAGTCTTTGTAGAAGTCAAAACGAGAAAAAATTTAGAGTTCGGTCCGCCCGAAACCGCAGTAACCAAAGGAAAAATAAAGCAGATCAGAAGAATCGCCGAGGCTTATCTCTATGAGAAAGAAATAAAAGACCAGATTTGCAGATTCGATTTCGTCGGGATACTCATAATGAAAAACCAAGAGCCTGTAATTAATCACATCAAAAACGCTTTTTAGTGGGTGGACATTCCATTTTGTTTTTCAAACTTACTTTTCTTTTACTATTTTGAGTCGTAAAAAACACTAGGTTTTTAAGCCATTCCTAATATTAAGGCTTTTAAAAATGAAATTACCTCGCTTTAAATACAGCGGCCGTTTAACTGTTTCCGACTACATTTATAATTTCTTTGCAACTATTTCAGGCTTAACAAAATTTAATTGGGAATTTATAAAGCAGGTTTTTCTTCCCCCGTACGAAATACCGGAAATAAGAAAACATATGGATGAACTGGGTGTAAAAACATTACCTATTGTTTCAGTAACGGGATTCATTATTGGTCTTGTTTTAGCAATGCAAAGTTATCCCGTACTTGTCCGGTTTGGTGCTTCGGATTTTTTACCAGGCATGGTTGCTTTATCGGTTGTTCGGGAATTAGCCCCGGTTATTACTGCTCTTATTTTTGCCGGACGCGTTAGTTCCGGAATTGGTGCTGAACTTGGTTCGATGAGAGTGACGGAACAAATCGATGCGATGGAAGTTTCTGCCGTTAATCCTTTTAAATTTCTCGTTGTAACAAGAGTTATTGCAACCACAATGATTTTGCCTCTACTTACAATTTATGTTATTATTATTGCAGTATTGGGCGGTTACCTTGCAGTAATTATTACTGAAAATATCACGTTCGAATATTACAAGAACGCTGTGATTTCTTCTTTGGAATTTGGTGATTTCATTCCCGGTGTTGCAAAGACTTTTGTGTTTGGTTATATAGTTGGAATTGTTGGCGCATTCAAAGGTTACACTGCAGAAGGCGGAACCGAAGGCGTCGGAAGAGCATCGACAACAGCGGTCGTTACCGCATCTTTATTAATTTTGGTTTTTGATATGGTACTTGTAAAAATTACATTATGGTTATGGCCAACACTGGGGTAGTTCAAACAAATAATTTAACGAAATGGTTTGACAACCTTCTCGTTCTGAACAAAATTTCGATCGAAGTATCGAAAGCTGAAAATTTCGTTGTCTTTGGGAGAAGCGGAACGGGGAAAAGTGTTTTGCTGAAATGTATCATTGGTTTACTTGTACCCGACGAAGGTGATATTTATATTAATGGTAAAAACATAACCGGAATCGACATAAAAGAATTAAATGAGTTGAGAAAAAATATCGGATTTCTATTTCAAAGTTCTGCTCTATATGATTCAATGTCTGTAAAGGAGAATCTCCAGTTTCCATTAAAACGGCATTTCAAAATGCAGCAGTCGGAAATGAATGATAAAATTATGCACACATTGGAATTGGTTTCGTTACAGGAAGCAATTAATAAAATGCCGTCCGAACTTTCAGGCGGGATGAGAAAAAGAGTCGGGCTGGCAAGATCAATAATTACGGATCCGGGACTGATGCTTTACGATGAACCAACAACAGGACTTGACCCTATTACATCGAAAGAGATTAGTGAATTAATTTTGGATTTGCAGACAAAATTGAAAATGACTTCGATCGTAGTCACACACGATCTGATTTGTGCTAAAATAATTGCCGATAGAGCAATATTTTTGAAAGATGCCGTTGTGGCTTATGAGGGAAAAATCAACGAACTGACAAAATCAAAAGATCCGTTTCTGAAAGACTTTTTCAGTAATGAACCCCAGCACAAAAGCTGATTTCATTAACGGATTGGATGAGAGTGTTTGTAAAAGAATTAAACGGGGTATGTCATGCTTAAAAATTTAGAAGGTGCACGCTTGGGTTTATTTATTTTCCTGGGTACTATTCTACTTGTTTTTTCAATATTTCTCTTAGGTAATAAAGAATCTTTGTTTGTGAGCACCATAGAAATTAAAGCCGACTTTGATAGAATTGAAGGATTAAAACCGGGCGCACCTGTTAGACTAAGCGGTTACGATATCGGAAGTGTAAGCGGTATTTCTTTAACAGGAGGAAATGCCGGACAGGTTGAAGTGCAAATGAGAATTCAGAAAGACCTAGTAAAATTTATTAGGCTCGATAGTGAAGCATCGATTGAAACCGAAGGACTTGTAGGTAAACAAATTGTTTCGATTACCCCGGGCTCCGCCAACCAGCCTATAATTGAAAATGGCGGTTCGATAAAAACCAAAACCCCTGTAAATATGTCAGAAATTATTGAGGAAACTCGAGCAGTAATGGCATATATGCGCGATATTACAAAAGATTTTTCCGGTATTGTAAATAAAGTAAATACGGGTGAGGGTACAATTGGTAAACTAATAAACGATAATAAATTGTATTATGCTGCAGTACAAATAACTAACACTGCCGATAAAAGTCTCGATAGTATAACACAACGTCTGGGTGAAATGTCGGATTTCTTAATAAATGTTGGAGGAAGTGTAAAAGGAATTTTAGCTAATGTTGACAGTGCGGTCGCCGACGTTAAAGGTATAACCGATAAAATCAATAGAGGCAAAGGAGTTGCCGGAGCTTTAATATCCGATACAAAAATGTACGACTCTCTAAAAACAATTGTTAATAATTTAGTTGTCACATCGCAAAATACACTAATTGCAACTTCCAGGTTCGCAGAAAATATGGAAGCATTAAAACATAATTGGCTTTTCAAGGGTTACTTTGAACAACGCGGCTATTGGGATGAAGTGGATTATGAAAAAGCACAATTTCTATGCGGGACCGGCAATTTTGCCTAAGTTTGCAATTGATAAAACCATCCAGGCTATTCAGGATTTTGAGGGCACCGGGCTGTCAATCCTGGAAGTATCTCACCGAAGTAAAGAGTTCGATGCAGTGATGCTTTCTGCAGAAAAGATGCTGATGGAATTGCTGGATGTACCAGAGGGCTATCATGTCCTGTACCTGGGTGGCGGGGCCAGCACC
>CAZRIQ010000070.1:0-8886 GCA_964600175.1 uncultured Melioribacter sp.
ATCGCTTTTATATAATTCAAATTTCATCTTGAATCTTTCTTTATGTGAAACACATTTTACTGGTCAAGTGAACTGTTGATCCTTCGCGCACCGACATATCGCCGTTTATAATAAGGAGTATCAAGGGTTGAGACCGTTACACCCATAGAACGGCTTGCGTGAACGAATTTGTTATCTCCCAAATAGATACCGACGTGCCCGGGGTAAGATCTCCTTGTTGTATTGAAAAAAACCAGGTCGCCGAATTGAAGATCATCTTTACTGCCGATTTTTTCGCCGGATTTGTACTGCTCACTGGCTGTGCGCGGCAGATCAATGGAAAGTGAAGTTTCAAATACATCTTTAGTAAACGCCGAACAGTCGATTCCGCTATCGGTATTGCCGCCGTATTTGTAGGGAGTATCAATGAACTTAATTACTTCGAACAAAACTTTTTCACGCGGCGTGAGTGCCACATTAAAACTCTTCAGCTTTTCATAATTCTCTACAAACTTTTTTGTATCGATGCCCGCATTTGGATCGTTCGGCGGCGGTTCGTCAAAATCGGACGAATCGTTCGGCAAATCGCTGTAGACAACTATATTATCTTTCTCTGTCGAGGAAGCAGTAGATGCATTGGTGTCTTTTTTTGGCGGCTCATCGTCCGATGTGAACCTGACACCTTTTGAATTCGACTTGTGTTCTTCTTCTTTGGGTTTGGAATATCTTTCGTTATAAGATGAGGATGAGCAGGCAGAAGTGATAACCATTACTGCCGTTAGTGCCAATGCTAATATTATTGGTCTAACGAATTTCATTATTGAATTATCAGCCCAAGTATGAACGTAAGTTTTTACTCCTCGACGCATGGCGCAGTCTTCTAATTGCTTTCTCTTTAATCTGCCGGACTCTTTCTCGTGTTAGGTTAAACTTTTCTCCAATTTCTTCCAGCGTGAGCGAGTGTTCTTTGTTCAGCCCGAAATACAATTTAACAACTTCGGCTTCTCTTTCGGAAAGAGTTGCCAGTGCACGTTCAATTTCACTTCTCAGCGAATCGGACATCAACATATAATCCGGCGAGGGCTGTTCGTCATTTTCAAGTATATCGAGCAGGCGGTTTTCTTCACCCTGCGTAAACGGGGCATCCATAGAAATATGCCTGCCGGAAATTTTCAAAGTGTCGGAAACTTCTGAAATATCCATATCGAGTTCAGAGGCTAATTCGTGAGCGCTGGGTTCCCTTTCAAATTCCTGTTCAAGATTGCTGTATGCTTTTCCTATTTTATTCAACGCACCAACTCTATTCAATGGAAGTCTCACAATTCTCGACTGTTCTGCCAGAGCCTGCAGAATCGACTGCCTAATCCACCATACTGCATAGGAAATAAACTTGAATCCTCTCGTTTCATCGAACCTCTTTGCGGCTTTAATGAGACCGAGATTTCCTTCGTTGATCAGATCGCCGAGCGATAAACCTTGATTCTGGTATTGTTTGGCTACACTTACCACAAAGCGTAAGTTTGCTTTAACCAATTTTTCGAGTGCTTTATGATCACTTCTCTTTATACGGACTGCGAGTTCAATTTCTTCGTCGGGAGTAAGAAGATCGACTTTACCGATCTCCTGCAGGTATTTATCTAATGATTGACTTTCCCTATTGGTAAATTGTTTGGTGATTTTCAAAACACACCCTCCGTTAACTAATTCCGATGTTGATTGAATCTACTATACCGACTATTGAGGCATCCACCGGAGCCATATCTACATCGAGAGGAATGACAGCTTCGCTTGCAGTAACGTAGTAAATTATTTCCCCCGGGCCGGCACCAACAGTATCGAGTGCGATTATCGGATCCCCTAAATTTTCCTGTTCAGAATTGATCGGCTGAACAAGCTGCATTTTATAACCTTTTACGGTTTCGTATTTTCTTGTTGCCCAAATTGTGCCGATGATCTTACCGAGATTCATTATTCTTCAACAAGTTATTTGAGTTTTTCTTTTTGGGAAACGTCGAGCTTATCAATAATAGCCATAATAACTGCATCGACGGGTTTGTTTTTTGTGAATGTGGTTTGCCTTGCAGAAGAACCCTGCGCAACAAGAACAACTTCACCAACTCCTGCACCAACGGAATCCACGGCAACAACGGTAGATTCTTTCGGTGTAAGGTCAAGGTTCAACTGACGCACAATTAAAAATTTAGCGCCAACCAAATTTTCATCTTTGCGCGTCGACCAAACGGTTCCAATTACTTTGCCGAGAACCAAATTAACCTCTTAATTCTTTTGATGTAATAATTTCCAAACCACTTTTCTCATACTTCGAAACCTGGTTTGTTAAAATAGGAAGCTTGTTAATTTTTGCAACCGTACAAAAAACTGCATCACGTACAGACGCAACTTTATTAAAAAATTCCGAAACGTTCAAACTGTAACGGGAATTTATTCCCAATATTTTTAATGACCTCATCAGCGAATCGACTGCCGATTTTTCATTCCCCTCATCGGCAAAGAAATACAATTCCGAAGAATTCAATACCGTGGTGAAACATACGCCTTTTGTCATTGCAATTTCAAGGTCGGAAAAAGATTTTCCACTGTGAGTTAAATGGTCAATCAGGATGTCGGTTTCTATCAGGTACTCTTTTGTGTCGCTCATCAATATTTAACTTTCGATCCGAAGTTTGTTTCTCTTAACGCACTTTTGCAATCCAGGAAATCTTCCACAACATCTTCCGGCAAAGATTGTATTTGTCTGATTTTTTCAAACATTACCGGATCAATATCATTCCGGGAAACTTTTTGTAGATATACCGCTACTTTAACTTTACCATTACCGGACTTTTTCATCTCGTTAAATTTTTCTACCGGCAGTTCAATAGTTCCGTCGTTTTTAATTTCAGATTCAAAAGAAAAAACCGGTTCTCGATTAGATTCACTCATCTAAAAAACTTTCTCCTTCAAGTTCGTTATTTATTTGGAAGAAATGAGCAACCGTTTGCGCCACATCCGAAAAAGTTTTCCTGATACCGAGATTTTTCCCTGGCATATTTTTATGATAAAACAACAAAGGAACATATTCACGGCTGTGGTCGGTACTTTTTGTTGTAGGGTCGTTGCCGTGATCTGCCGTTAGGATTAATCTATCGGTTTCATCCAATGAATTCAATATATTCGGCAGCTTCTCGTCAAATTCCTTTAATGCTTTGTGAAATCCTCCCGGATCAAGCCTGTGTCCGTAATAGACATCGAAGTCGACTAGGTTGGCAAATATTAGACTGTTGTTCTCACTCTTGGCATTGGAAATTATCTTTTCAATTCCTTCAAGATTACTTTTGGTTTTATCTTTCTTTTTAATTCCCCTGTAGTTGAAGAGATCGTTAATTTTCCCGACTGCTATTGTTTGTATTCCGGCATCATTAAGGTAATCCAAAATTGTCGGCTTGAAAGGATCCAAAGAAAAATCTCTTCTGTTGGTTGTTCTTGTGAAATTTCCCGGTGTACCGACAAACGGTCTTGCAATGATTCTTCCAACGGCATCTTTATTCATAAGTACCTTTTCGCGTGCGATCCGGCAAATCTCATAAAGACGTTCCAGCGGAATTATTTCTTCATGTGCTGCTATCTGGAAAACAGAATCAGCAGAAGTGTAAACAATCGGGTAGCCGGTAGAAACATGTTCTTCTCCCAATTCTTTTATGATCTCGGTACCGGAAGTGGGTATGTTGCCGAGTATTCCCTTTTCTCCAGTTTCAATTAAAAATTTATCAATGATCCTTTTAGGAAACCCCTCCGGGTAAAGCGGAAATTCTTTATCGACTTTTATTCCTCCCAACTCCCAATGCCCGGTTGTTGAATCTTTACCAACAGAAACCTCTGTCATTTTTCCGTATGAAGCTATGGGGTTTTTTTGAGCAACTATTCCTTTTATCGGTTTGATATTTCCAAGCCCGAGCCTTTCCAGATTCGGTAATTCAAGTCCGTCGACTTTTTCAGCCATGTTCCCAAGCGTATCACTCCCAATATCGTTGTATTTACCAGCATCCGGCAATTCGCCAATACCGACGCCATCAAGCACTATAACAATGAAATTCTTCAATGATTTTAATTGGTTGTTTTTACCGAATTTCCGCCTTTTTCAATTGCCTTGTTCAACGCAAGCTCGGCATTATAGAGCACTTCCTGAACATCGGTTTTTTTATGAGCTGATGCAACACCGATCGAAACCGTAAACGTCGTTTGCTTGGAAACAACGGCAATCGGTTTACGTGCAATTTTGATACGCAGCTTTTCAGCCCACAAGAAAACATCTTTCGCCGATGCATTGAAAAAATAAACGCCGAAAACTTTTTCCTTCAATCTTCCGAAAATGTTAAGCGGTGTCATCTCGTCTCTAATCATTTGCGCAATCGCTTTAAGAACTTTCGGGAAAGGATCTCCCTCAAAAAGAGAATCTTCTTCTAAAAATTCGTCAACCTTGATCAAAGCAACTGCACCCTGAACACCAAGTTCGTTCCCTTTTACCAAATCAACCGTTAGTCTTTCAACGAAGGAATCGTGATTCAAAGCTTTTGTTTCGATATCAACCGAGAGTAGGTTTTTAAAGACATGTATTGTGGAATAAGAATAAAGAATGAACGCAAACATCTTCATGGAGTTTTTTACAAAATTTACGTCGTCGTTGGTATAGGCATTCTTTTTCAGACTTTCAAAACAGAGCACGCCGTAATTCTGGTCGTTGTAGATCATCGGTATCGAAAGAAACGAGCCGTCGAAACTTACATCTTCTGTCTTTGCAAATCGCGGGTATTCGGAAATCGATGTGTCGTCTATCTTAACCGGAATTCCGCTTAAAATTGCTTTGCCGACAAGTGTGCCGTTAAGGTCAATTTCCAGACTTTCGCCGATGTATTTTAAGGAAGTACGATTCACAATTTTTGTTGTCTTGAACTTTTGTTCATTTGGGAAGTAATAGACAAATGTAAACGCATCCCAGGGAATCAACCCGCCAACAACATTTTCTAAAGCCGTAAACAATTCGCTCTCGGTTTCGAATCTTCTATCATAATTTAAAACACTCAATAATGCTTTTAATCTTTGTTCTGCTTGGGATTCGCTGAATTTCTCTTCAAACATAGAAATGATAATTGAAATTACCCTTACTACCCTTCCTAAAGAAAAGATAGATTCAATTCCAAATGCATCGTTAACCTTTGAATCGAGGGCAAGTATGCCGGCAAGCGTTTTACCGTAAAACAACGGAACACCGATAAAACTTTTTATTCCCTGGGGCAGGTTATAATATCTAATGACATCAATTTCAGCTGATGGTGAGATGTCGGTCAGAAGTTCCGGTTCCTCTTTTTGAACGATCTTGCCGAGAATGTCGTCTTCAAGATCGAACTTCTTTTTTGCAATTTGACCGGAACTCGATACATATCTTTCCAAAGTGAGGCGTTTCTTAGTCTTGTTATACCAGAAAAAAACAGCCGTGTGAGCCATAAATGCATCTTTTACAACACTCAGAATTTTTTCTAAAACGAATCCAAACTGCTCATCCTGGTTTACATCTTCCGGAAATTTCTCGTGAACAATCTCATCGAAATGTTCTTTAAAGTCTTTGGGTTTGAAGAAGTCTTTCTTTCCTTTGGTAATCGTCTGATTGAAGTTATCCTGCGTTAATACTTCTATATCTTTGTTCGGAGATACAATCGAAAAATCCTCGCCCTCATCTGTTTCAAAACCCGCATCGGGTGAGGACTTGAAGTTTTCTTCAGGTCCTTCTTCAATCTCCTCTTCCTCAAAATCTCTTTCGGAGGAAACCCCGACTCTCATAGAATCACGCAAAAATATTATAAACGCTACATAAACAACCAGGATTACCGAAGAAATAATCCTTAATATTAAATCATCCGTTAAAAAAGGAATGGCAATCAAGATAGGAATGAATACAAAAATTAAAATTCTCTTTTTGCTTTTTTCGGTCATTGCTTTCCGCAATTAATAGGATATTGCCTAAGAAGCGAGCTAATTCAATTTCTAATGAAACTTGGCATCAATAATACTAAACTTTTTATAAATATTCATTATGAGAAAAGCAAATCGAGGCGGGAAACAATCTCCTTTTTCCCTTTGCCTTTTATGCTTGAATAAGTGAGAAGATTATCGTTGAAAACAAGTTCGGGGAAGAAATCCAGAATCCTACGCCTGGACTTTGCTGCTTCGGATTGTTTGAGTTTATCAATCTTATTTAATATTACTATGTAAGGAATCTCGAATTCATTTAAGTATTCGTTCAGAAGAATATCATCGGGCATCGGCTCGTGGCGGCTGTCGATTAAATGAATTGCAAGTCTTTCGTCTCTTTCCGTTTGTAAAAACTTTTCGATCAGTCTTTGCCATTGCTCTCTTTCGGTTTTCGAAACTTTTGCATATCCGAAGCCTGGTAAGTCAACTATATAAAACTTACGGTCAACAAGGTAATAGTTGATCGATCTTGTTTTTCCCGGGATCGAACTTGTCTTGGCAACCTTTTTACTAAACAAGGAGTTTATGAATGTGGATTTACCGACATTTGATCTACCGCATAAAATTACTTCGGAAAGAATTTCTTTGGGAAGATCGTTTAACCGGTAAACAGGCTTTATGAAACTTATCTCTTTCATAAAAATAAAAAAAGAGCAACCCTGCTTTGCACGGCTGCTCTTCTCAATCTTTGATTGAAATTATTTTATTCCTCTTTCTTTTTCTTGGAAGAAGATTTCTTAGCAGTGGTTTTTTTAGAAGTGGTTTTCTTTTCACCTTTAGCCGCTGCTTTCTTTTTAGCTGTTTTCGTTTTTGGTTCCTTCTTCTCAGCAGTTTCGGATGATTTAGCTTTCTTAGTTGTCTTCTTAGCTTTTGCTTTCGGTTTCTTTTCCTTTTCTTCCTTTTTTTCTTCAACTGTTTCTTCAACTACTTCGGCTTCTTCTACAACTTCTTCTTTCTTAGCTTTTACCTTTCCTTCCTTCTTCCCTGCTTTCTTTTCAGATTTTTCTTCTTCTTTACTCTTGGCTTTTTCAAGATTAACATCGCTGTAATCTACCAACTCAAGAATTGCAAGTTCTGCAGCATCACCTTTTCTTCTGCCTAGTTTAACAACTCTTGTATAACCGCCCGGTCTTTCGCCGACTTTTGTCACAATATCGCCGAACAATTCTTTAACTATATCCCTATCATTGATTTGAGCGGCAACGTATCTTCTTGCGTGAACCGAATCGTTTTTTGCTTTTGTTATTAGGGGTTCGACAAACGATCTTGCTTCTTTAGCTTTTGCTACAGTAGTTTTAATTCTTTTATGACGCAACAATGAAGTAGCCAACGAGCGTAGTGTAGCCAAACGATGACTATGTGTTCTCTTTAACTTTCTGCCTTTAACTCTATGTCTCATTTAAATTCTCTCCGGAAATGTACTATTGGTTTTCTTCTGGAATATCTTTTAAGTATTTGTCAACATCCATCCCGAACTCGAGACCGTAATTTTCAACAATCTCAATCAACTCGGCTAAGGATTTTCTTCCAAAGTTTCTGAATTTCAACATTTCGTTTTCGTCGCGTTTTACGAGATCGCCCAAAGTCTTTATATTAGCGGCTTTTAGGCAGTTATGGGAGCGGACACTCAATTCAAGATCGTCTACGCTAGTAAGCAATATTTTCCTAACGCGTTCGGTTTCGGCATCTTCTTTGCTTTCAACCTTTTCCTCTTCCTGGTCCGCATCGAAGTTGATGAAAAAGTTGACATGGTCCTTCAATATTTTTGCGCTTCCGGATAATGCTTCTTCAGGTGGTATCGAACCATCAGTTTTAATTTCCAGGGTTAATTTTTCGTAATCATTACTTTCACCGATTCTCACATTTTCAATATCATAACGAACGCTTACAACCGGTGTAAAAATGGAATCAATCGGTATGATACCTATAGTCTGATCCTGAATTTTCTGTTCGTTAGCAGGAACATATCCCTTACCCAAACCAAAACGTAATTCCATATTCAACTTGGCATCTGCATTCAATTTTGCTATATGCTGGTCGGGATTCAATATTTCGATATCGGGGCAAGCCTTCTGAAGTTCGCCTGCCGTAAAGTCGGTCGGGCCAACCAGGGATATTTCCATACCCGTAGCTTTTTTGTTCACGAGTTTCATTCTAACCTTTTTAAGGTTAAGAATCAGTTCCGTCATGTCTTCGACAATTCCGGAAACAGTTGAAAATTCGTGTAATACGCCCTCAATCTTAATTGCCGTAATTGCAGCACCGGTCAAAGATGATAACAAAACTCTGCGCAAGGCATTGCCTAATGTAACACCATATCCGCGTTCCAACGGCTGAATATAAAATTTTCCATAATTGTCGGAACTGGATGATTCCTCTAAAACTACACCTTCCGGCATTTTTATAAACGGATAGCTCATGTAGAATCCTCTTTATTAATTATTTTACTTAGAATACAATTCAACGATTAACTGCTCGTTGGCATTAAGCGGTATATCTTCTCTTTCGGGAATATTCAAGAATGTACCGGAAAGAGTCGCTTTGTCAATCGAGAGCCAGTTATATACGTTATCTTTTGTTCTTCTCAACGAATTGTGGATTACATCCAGCTTCTTACTCTTTTCACAAACGGATACAACATCGCCGGCGGCTAAAGAGAAAGAAGGAATGTCTACTATACGTCCGTTTACGGTAAAATGTCTGTGAAGAACAAGCTGTCTCGCAGCTTTTCGCGACGGAGCAAATCCAAGTCTATATATTGCATTGTCCAATCTTCTCTCTAATAATTTAACAAGGTTTGCACCCGTAACGCCTTTCTGTCTGTTGGCTTTATCAAAATAATTGTGAAACTGTGTTTCCATCAATCCGTAAATTCTTTTT
>CAZRIQ010000071.1:0-4414 GCA_964600175.1 uncultured Melioribacter sp.
AGAACAGGTTCCAGTTCTTCTTCGATTTTATTCACAGGTATTAATTCACGCCCACCCGAAAGAATTTTTAGTTTGGTTTTCAAAAATTCACCTTCGTCTTCGACCAGAAAATATCCGAGCTTACCGAAATTTCCTTCGACCGATCCGCCCGCGTTTAAGAACTTAATTTTCTTTCTATAATATTCTTTAATTTCATGACTATGTCCATGAAGTACAAGTTGAATTCCGTTTTGAAGAAAAAGTTTAAATAACTTTTTCTTACCGCGGAGTTTCATTGTGTAACTTTCAATTCTATTCCATGTTGCACTTGACGAACTGCTTGTCTCAACATCCTTTTTATAAAAGTGGTGATGAATCAATAGAATTTTCTTTTTACCCGTACTTTTGAATTTTTCAAAAAGTGTTCTCAAGTCTTCACTTTGACTATCGTCTACTTTACCGTTTGACGCAAACGGATTTCTTAACTTGGAATATTGATCGATAGAATTTATACCAAACAGAATAACATTATTAAGTTCTTTTGCATAAGGAAAAAATTGTTCACTCGAAACACGTACTGTGTCCCGAAAAAGCTCTTGGAAATAATTCACGAATGAATTTACTTTCTCGGTGTAATTTGTGTTAGTGCACTTGCTTGGGAAATTGATTACGTCTGCCGCAGTTTGCACACCACCGAAAATATCATGATTTCCGATTACAATCGAGGTTTTGTCAGTCCGAAGTAAATTGAATGTTTCAAGAATCTTTCTTAAAATTAAAAAGTCTTTTTCGTCGGCGTTATCCGAGATATCACCCGTTATAATAAAATGCTCGGCACCGTTCTCTAATGCATGTTTGATCAATCGTTTTGTTGCAGCAATATTTTTTCTTTTAAATATACTTGATAAATGCAGATCCGATAAATGAGCAATTTTCATGTGATTATGTCTTTTATTAATTTAATTTACGAGTGAAAGGTAGTTATCAATTGTTAAGAGCAAATAAAATAAATATTAACAAATTGTTAATTATTGTCTTCCATACCCAAAATTTTTCCACATGTAACAAAAATTCACGATCTTACGAATCTTAAATAAAGTTTGTTCATTAATTTATGACCAAAAAGAAAATACTTTTTATAGGCGGGTCGCTTAATCAAACAACAATGATGCATGAAATCTCAAAGCATCTTCCGGATTACGACTGCTGGTTTTCTCCTTATTACACAGACAGTTATGTTGATTTTTTTGTTAGAAAAAAAATACTCGAATTCACAGTGCTCGGCGGTGAATTCAAAAAACAAACCGAAGCTTACATAAAATCACATAACTTGCAGAACGATTACAAGGGATTAAAAAACGACTACGATTTAGTTTATACTTGTGCTGATCTTATTGTACCTAAGAATATCCGAAATAAAAGAATAATTCTTGTACAAGAAGGAATGACCGACCCTGAAAATCTCTCTTTCTACCTTGTAAAGTATTTTAACTTTCCGCGGTGGATTGCAAGTACCTCTGCAATGGGAACATCAAACCAGTTCGATATATTTTGTGTGGCTTCCGAAGGATACAAAGATTTATTTGTTAAAAAAGGTGCTAAGAGAGAGAAGATAGTAGCTACGGGAATTCCGAATTTCGACAATGCGAAAAAATATCTTAACAACGAGTTCCCGCATAAGAATTATGCGTTAGTCGCTACTTCCGACGCACGGGAAACTCTGAAATACGAAAACAGAAAAAAGTTTATTAAAGAATGTGTAAGGATTGCCAACGGCAGACAACTGATTTTCAAACTTCATCCCAATGAAAAAGCAGAACGCGCTACTAAAGAAATAAACAAATACGCACCCGGTGCTCTCGTATTCCACAAGGGAAATACAAACCATATGATAGCTAACTGCAACGCACTTATCACAAAATACTCTTCCGTTGTTTATATAGGAATAGCTTTGGGAAAAGAAGTTCACTCATATTTTAATTTGGAAGATTTGAAAAAACAAATGCCTATCCAAAATAACGGTACCTCGGCGGAAAGAATAGCAAGAATCGGCAGACAATTATTAGAATCGCCGGGTACCACTGTTGAAGAGATACGTGAAGAATTTGAATTAAAAGATGTAGTCAAAGTTTGACCAACATTTAATTATGCCCGAAACTAAAATTCTTACCGTTGTACAAGCAAGATTATCTTCCACGCGCTTACCCGGAAAGGTTATGCTTCCCATTTTAGGAAAGCCGCTCTTAATTCAAATGCTTGAAAGAGTGAAAGCTGCAAAGTTGGTTGATAAAATAGTTATAGCCACCTCAACTAATAAAGACGATGATGTTATAGAAAAATTGTGCGCCGAGCATGGCTTTACATGTTTCCGCGGTCATTTTACGGATTTACTTGACAGGCATTACAAAGCTACGCTTGAATTTGATGCCGAAGCTGTTGCAAAAATTCCTTCCGACTGCCCGTTAATTGATCCTCAAGTAATAGACAAAGTTTTCAAGTTCTATTTGGACAATATTGATAAATACGATTTTGTCAGCAATCTTCACCCGGCAACTTACCCGGATGGAAACGATGTTGAGATCATGTCTTACTCTGCATTGAAAACTACGTGGAAGAAAGCGACAAAGGATTTTGAACGCGAACACACAACGCCTTACATTTGGGAAAATCCCGACATGTTTAGAATTGGAAACGTAGTTTGGGAAACGGGAAAAGATTTCTCCACTACGGAAAGATGGACAATAGACTACGAGGAAGATTATCTCTTTCTCAAAAGAATCTACGAGGAATTGTACCCGGTTAATCCTACCTTTAGTCTAAACGATATCTTAAATTTGCTGGATGAAAAACCGGAAATTCGTAAAATAAACGCCAAATATGCCGGGAAATACTGGTACGAAAACCATTTAACGGAACTTAACCACATTGATGAGTATAAAAACAAACGCAATAAATAACTGATTGATCATAAATTCAAAAATCAATTATGGGAAACAAAATAAGTTTAACGAATGATTACCCGAAAATCAGTAAATCAAATGAACTTTATGAACGAGCGTTGGGATTAATCCCGTCGGTTACACAGACACTTGCAAAGGGGCCGACACAATATGTAAACGGAGTTGCGCCAAAATATTTAGTGAAAGGAAAAGGATCCCACGTTTGGGATGCCGATGGAAACGAATACATCGACTTTACAATGGGAGTCGGACCGCTTTCTCTCGGTTACTCTTATCCCAAAGTAGATGAGGCAATAAAGAAACAGCTCGAAGACGGAATTACTTTTTCTTTGATGCATCCCCTCGAAGTTGAAGTGGCGGAAATGATAAGAGAAATTATTCCAAATGCGGAAGCTGTTCGTTACAGTAAAACCGGCGCAGATGTTACAAGTGCAGCAGTGAGACTTGCACGTGCGTATACCGGTAGAAATAAAATTTTGTGCTGCGGATATCACGGCTGGCACGATTGGTACGTCAGCGTTACTGCAAGAAACAAAGGTATTCCCGAAGATGTTCAGGCGCTTTCATACACATTCAATTATAATGATATTGATTCTGTGAAAGATTCTCTCGACAATGATGTGGCTGCAGTAATTTTAGAACCGGTTGTTTTCCAGGAACCAAAGGATAATTTCTTAAATAAAGTGGCAGAACTTTGTAAACAAAACGGAACACTTTTAGTATTCGATGAAATGTGGACGGGATTTAGAATGGCGCTTGGCGGTGCACAGGAATATTTCGGAATCACTCCAGATCTTGCAACTTATTCGAAAGCAGTTGCAAACGGGATGCCGATTTCTATTCTAACCGGCAAAAAAGAAATAATGAGTTTGGCTAAGGATGATATTTTCTTTTATACAACATTCGGCGGCGAAGCTTTATCTTTAGCTGCAGCAAAAGCTACTATAACGGAACTTAAAGAGAAGAACGTTCCCAAATATTTAAATGATATGGGAAAGAAACTTAAAGACGGTTATAATGAAATTGCAGCTAAGCTTGAAATCGATTACACAAAAGCTACCGGTTACAATTGGCGTTCTTTAATCACGTTTGATAAGAAAGGCGGCGATCCGCTTCTGCAGAAATCTTTGGTTCAGCAGGAAATGATTAAGCGCGGCGTTCTCTGGCAGGGATTTCATAATATGAGTTTCTCTCATAACGATAAGGATGTAAATTACACGCTGCAAGCTTATGAGGAAGTTTTACTGATTTTGAAAAAAGCTGTTGAAGACAATAACATAAAAGAATTGCTGCGCGGCGAGCCGGTTCAACCTGTATTCAGAAAAGTTGATAACTTTAATATGAAGCCCGTAAAAAAATAAATATTTTCTAATCATGGATCTGAAAAGCTGTTTTACGATGCTCTATCATAAGAGGATATAAATGAAAATTCTAATCTTACTCACAATAGTAATACTTATTTGCGGAGTGCAAAT
>CAZRIQ010000071.1:4424-8777 GCA_964600175.1 uncultured Melioribacter sp.
ACATCCATAATAGCTCCTAAAGCACCAATAATAATGCTGGCGAAGAAGATATTAAAAAAGTTAAGTTCAGGTCTGTTAACATATAGAATTCTCGCATCTTCACCTGATAAACCTGTTAATAAACTAATCTTACTCACAATAGTAATACTTATTTGCGGAGTGCAAATTTCCACTGCACAAGAAAAGACAACGGAGAAAAAAGTGACAACAGATTCCAAAGGTAATGTCGACACAACACAAGCGGTTATAATATCAAAAACAGAAGACATCACACCACGTACAAATATGATCCTAATCAATCCGCTAAAATTTTTCCTGTTCTACAATTTGAGTTACTTTCACAAAATCAGCAATGACATGGCTGTAGGAGGCGGATTTCAGCTACCGACATTGAAAGGGATCCACGGATTTGGAGTAAATGCCGAATTACGAATTCATCCATCAAAAAAAGCTTTGCGGGGATTTTACATTGCACCTAATTTTTCATTTAATAGTTTAACAACCTCTTCATCGAGTTCTGATGCAAGGGTGTTCTCTGTAGGTGTTCTGCTCGGATGGCAATGGTTCCCCGGTGATGATTTCGCTATGGGCCTAGGAATCGGGATCGATCATTACTTTATCTCCAACTCTAAAGACGCTTTTGATTCTTATGACGGGAACGTCCCGGCAGTCAGGTTCGATATTGGTTATGCATGGTGAAAATGATGGAACTATTTTCGTTAAAAAATAAAACTGCAATTATAACCGGCGCATTAGGATTGATCGGCAAGGAACACTGCAAAGCTTTAAGTGAAGCAGGTGCTAACATAGTTGTAGCGGATGTAAACGAGTCGGATTGCATGGCTTTTGCAAAAACACTGGGGACAGATTCAATTGGAATAAGTCTGGATGTAACTAATCCGGATTCAATAAAAAAATTGAGAGACAAAGTTCTGGAAAAGTTTGGACATATCGATATACTTGTAAACAACGCAGCAATAAACGATATGTTTGAAAATCCGAAAGCGGCGGCAGAACAATCTAAATTTGAAAATTACCCGCTCGATCTTTGGCAAAAGTCAGTAAATGTAAATTTGACCGGTGTATTTCTCTGCTCACAAATCATTGGGTCGGAAATGGCGAAACAAAAGTCCGGCAGCATAATAAACATTGCATCAACTTACGGAATGACTGCACCGGATCAATCGCTTTACATTAAGAAGGACGGAACACAATCATTTTACAAGCCGCCAGCGTACTCGGCAACTAAAGGTGCAGTAATCATGTTTACAAAATACCTCGCCGCTTATTGGGGAAAAGACGGAGTTAGAGTAAACACGTTAACTCCCGGCGGAGTTGAAAATGAACAGGACGAGTTTTTCATTGAAAAATATTCAAAGAAGACTCCGCTCGGCAGAATGGCAAAACCGACTGATTATAAGGGAGCTTTAATTTTTCTTGCGAGCGATGCTTCAAGCTATATGACCGGCGCAAATCTCGTGGTTGATGGCGGTTGGACTGCCTGGTAGATTTTAGTTTGAAGGTTCATAAAGTAAAAAAGTTTGTAAAATTAAAAAACGAATAGAGACTTATGGCGAAGAAAAAATTGACAAAGAAACAAATCTTAAAGCAAGCTAAGAAAATAAAATTGCTCTTGACCGACTGCGACGGCGTTCTAACAGACACTGGAGTTTATTACACAGTTAACGGAGAATTGATGAAACGGTTTTCAATTCGGGACGGGATGGGAGTAGAACGTCTAAGAAAACATGCCGGCGTTGAAGTTGGAATCGTAACAGGAGAAAACACGGACATTGTTAAAAGCAGGGCGAAAAAATTGAAACTGGAAGAAGTTCATTTGGGAATCTTAAAAAAGGCAGATGTTCTGCAGGATATTCTAAAACGAAAGAATCTTAAACCGGATGAAGTAGCATTCATCGGCGATGATATTAACGATGTTGAGATAATGAAAATGGTGGGATTGAGTGCTTGTCCTGCCGATGCGACAAAATTTGCGATAAAAGTTGCTGACATAGTTGTAGAAAACAACGGTGGTTACGGAGCTTTCCGAGACTTCGCTGAATTGATAATTGAAGCCAAAACAAAAAACAAATAAGGGAAAACAAATGACTAAACCGGCGAAAGTAAAAATTGGAAACCGATATGTGGGAGACGGAGAACCGGTCTATATAATTGCCGAAATTGGAATAAATCATAACGGCTCAATGGAGCTTGCAAAAAAATTAATCGACGGTGCTGTTTTTGCAGGCTGCGATGCCGTTAAGTTTCAGAAAAGAACACCTGAACTGTGTGTTCCAAAAAATCAGTGGAACGTTGAAAGAGATACACTCTGGGGCAGAATAACTTACATTGAATACCGCCACAAAGTTGAATTCACTGAAAACGACTATACAGAAATAGACAGGTATTGCAAAGAAAAAGGTATCGACTGGTTTGCATCTCCATGGGATGAAGAAGCATTAGACTTCCTCGAACAATTTAATCCGGTTGTTTACAAATTAGCTTCCGCTTCACTTACCGATAATGATCTCCTGAAGAAAATGAAAGCTACCGGAAAACCCATAATGCTTTCAACCGGTATGTCGACAATGGAAGAAGTTGAAAATGCAGTTAAACTCTTGGGAACAGAAAATTTATTAATTGCACAATCTACATCCACTTATCCGTGTAAAGTGAACGAGTTAAACCTAAATGTAATCAGGACTTACAAAGAAAAATTTCCGGGAGTGCCGATCGGGTATTCCGGCCATGAAACCGGTTTGGCTCCAACATTGGCAGCAATTGCAGTCGGTGCATCATTTGTTGAAAGACATATTACTCTCGATAGAGCTATGTGGGGAACTGATCAAGCGGCTTCTGTAGAGATAGGCGGAATGTTCAGACTTGTAAAAGACATTCGCGATATTGAAAAGGCTTTGGGTGACGGAATCAAAAAAGTATATGAAAGCGAACAAGGCAACATCAAAAAATTGAGACGGGCAAAAACAAGTGCAACAGTTTAATAAGGTAATAGTTAAAATATGTTTGATAAATTCATAAGCTATTTTCTAAGTCTTCACACTTACGAGGTAGTTTCCTACAGCATAATTATAGGAACTGCTTTTTTGTTTGTCATACTTGAGAGAATCTTTCCCTATAACGAAGGACAAAAAATAACAAGAGAAGGATTCTTCAACGATCTCGCTCTCTATTCGATTGTACAGAATTATATTTTGGGAATAATAATTTTCTCGGGGATAATAGCATACATAGATGATTCAACAAAGCTGTCCCGGCTTCATCTTTTCTCAAACGTTCCTATTTGGCTTCAGCTTGTGTTTTTTACAATCACACACGACCTTTATATTTACTGGATGCACCGCTGGCAGCATCACAATAAATATTTATGGCGAATACACGAAGCACATCACTCGCCGAAAAAAGTTGATTGGCTTTCCGGTTCGCGTTCTCACGCATTTGAAATTTTGATAAACCAGACTATCGAGTTCCTTCCTATTGTTATTCTCGGTTCACCGCCGGAAGTTATTGCCTATAAAGGGGTAATTAGCGCTGTGTGGGGAATGTATATTCATTCCAACTTGAATATCAATACAGGCAAGCTACAGTTGGTAATCAATGGTCCGGAGATGCACAGGTGGCATCACACAACAGGCAAAGGCAGAAACAGAAACTTTGCAACAAAGCTTGCAATTTGGGATTGGCTTTTTGACTCTGCTTACCTGCCGGGATTGAAAGCCGAGATTTACGGACTAAAAACATTTTTCCCGGCAAATTTCTTCAAGCAATTTTTCTTTGCTTTCAGAAGCTACAAGAAAAATCCAAAGAATGAGAAAGATTATCGTTTAATTCCCAAGTTGTTGAGATCATCCAAAGATAAACTACAGGGCGAACATTAATGACATTCGCCCATCGTTATTTATAGATTCGGTATTTCTTTGTCCCCCGGGTAAGTAACGGAATAAACAAGACGTTTTGAAACCGACTCGCCGGGTTTCAACTCAAGATTCCAACGCAGCATACCGGTTTCGGGTTTGTATAAAGCATTCGAACTCTCAATCAATTTCACTTCTATATCGTCATTTTTCGAAAGCGGTATTTGATCTTCGACCAGCATTTTCACCGGTATCGATTTGTTGTTCTTTACCTTGATATCATAAGCGAAAGTACGTTCGACATTGCTGCTTAAAAATTTGCTGTCGGTATAATCTTTAAGCAAGTCTTTGCTCAAACTTACATTTTGATCTCTTCCCAACGAGATTGTTAAAGTATCTTGCGAGGAAAAAGGATTGATGTTAGATTTTCCGACATAGGAATTTTCAAAATAAATATTAACCGAACCGGGAAGTAAATTAT
>CAZRIQ010000072.1:0-8737 GCA_964600175.1 uncultured Melioribacter sp.
AACTTTTAGATATAGTTGCTTCTCAGCTTAATGTTAAACAAATTGAAATTAAAAGTCCCGAAAAATGTCCAAGGTATGTAGGTAAAGTTGTTACGGGTGTTGAGATCAAAGAATCTCCCGAATGGTTGAAGAATAGGTTGAAAAGTATTGGACAGAGACCAATAAACAATGTTGTTGATGTTACAAATTTTGTTCTTCATGAAGTTGGACAGCCGTTACATGCATTCGATCTTGACATGTTGGCAGGCAAAAAAATTATTGTAAGAACGGCGGGCAATGAAAAGAAGTTCGTAACACTCGATTCAAAGGAACGAGATTTATACCCTGACGATTTAATGATTTGCGATGCCCAAAGAAGTGTTGCGGTCGGCGGAGTTATGGGCGGTGAAAATTCCGAAGTTACACCTGCATCAAAAAATATTTTGATTGAGAGTGCTTTTTTCAATCCTTCTTCTGTAAGAAAAACGGCAAAACATTTGGGGCTTTCTACCGACGCTTCTTATCGTTTTGAGCGTGGTACTGACCCTGATGTAACAGTTTGGGCAGCTCGGCGGGCAGCCCAGTTGATTGCAGTAACTGCGGATTGTAAAGTTGCTAAAGGGGAAATAGATGTATACCCGGTTAAATTAAATGAAAGGACAGTCTCTTTGCGTTATTCTCGTATAGATAAAATTCTAGGCTATAATGTTCCCAAAGATCAGGTAAATATAATTTTGAAGAGACTCGATTTCACTATTGTCGGTTCAACGGATGATAAAGTTGTTGTAAAAGTTCCTCTTAGAAGACATGATATCGAAAGAGAAATTGATCTCATTGAAGAAGTGGCAAGAATTTACGGGTATGAAAAGATTCCCGAGGTATCGAGAATAAAAGTTACACTCGATAAGAAAGTTGACCAATCTGATTTTGATAATAATATTAGAAACATCCTAACAGGTTTGGGATTTTATGAAATTGTTACCAATTCATTGTTGAGTAAAGAAGTTGCAAGTAAATTCGGTAAGCCGATAAAGATTTTGAATCCCCAAAGCAATGAGATGTCCCATTTGCGACCCTCACTATTGCCGGGCACTTTATCAACGATAGGAAAGAACCTGAATGTTAAGGAAACCGATTTACAATTGTTCGAAATAGGAAAAGTGTTCAACCTAAAGACAGAAGGTAACATAGAAAGCTTTGACGATTTCGTTGAAGCAGAACATTTGCAGATCTCGTTAACCGGAAGAGCTGTTAATACGGAATGGTACGAAAAGGATAGATTATTTGATATATATGATTTTAAAGGATTCATCCAAAAGTTTTTCAGTGGACTATTTCTTCATGGAAAAGGGAAAATCAATTACAATTCTTCTAAGAATGATTTTTGCGATTACTCAATCGAATATATAATCAACAAAAAAGTAGTTGGAAGAGGAGGTCAAATAAAGAAAGATTTGCTGAAGCAGTTTGAGATCAACCAAGACGTATTCTCTTTTTATGCTAATGTAGATTCACTTAAAGAAATTGAGGAAACAAAGTATAAGTTTTCCGAATTGTTGAAGTTTCCCAAGGTATATCGTGATTTCGCTTTTATTTTTGATAATTCTGTGACATACGATCAAGTTATAGAAGCGATAAAAGAATCCAGTTCTAACTTATTGCATAATATAAAGTTATTTGATATCTTTCAAAGTGACAGTTTAGGTAAGGGTAAAAAAAGTCTTGCTTTTCAGTTAGAGTATTATAGCGAAACACAGACTCTTACTGAAGACGAAGTTGATAAAGACTTTAGAAATGCTATCAGAGCTGTTGAAGAAAAATTAAAAGGCAAGCTGAGGGGCACGTAGTTGGCTGAATCATCAAAATATGATTTGTTTTTAGACGAGCTGAATGCTCTCGAAAAACAAGTCTATTATTTTATCCAAAAGGGGAGCGAACTTGTTGATGCAAACGAGGCTTTAAGTAAAAAAATTGCTAAATTGGAAAATGAAAATACATCGTTAAAAAAGAAGTTAAATGAGATTGAAGCAAAACTAAGTAAGACATTCTTTAATGAATCAAATTTATTCGGTGACGAACCAATAAAATTGGAGGAAAGAGAAGCCTTAAAAAATAAATTAAATGAATTAATTGCCCGTTTAGATTATCATTTGCGTTCTTAATAATAATTATTTGATGATGGGCGGAATCAACATGGAAAAAAAGAAGCTTAAAGTAAAAATATTTGATAAAGAATATTCGTTGCTTGTTGAAAATCAAGAAATAGCTGCTGAATTAGCCGAATATGTGAATACTATGATGGAAGAGACGAAAGATGAATTACCGGATCAACCTAAAGATACTATTGCCATAATTGCCGCCTTGAATATAGCATACGATCTATTTGTTGAAAAAAATAAATACAGGGAATTCAGCATTCAAGCCACAGATAAAATCAAAAGAATTAAGCTTCTTCTCAACGACTCCAAGTTAATTTCCACACCATCATAATTTTACGCCCTGTCGATTCATGTAAATGAAGAACTAATGTATTACTTACAGGGTTATTGACTCACGGCGTGTATTACAGGCCTCGCCTCGATTTATCGGGGATTCTGCTTTAGCAGGACAGTGGAAGTAAAAAGCGTCGGGCAATTTCCCGCATTGTGTAGGAAGGGTTCTTCCATACACAAGGGTCGACAGGTGCGATTTTTATATATGGCTTTTATGGAGGAAATATGTTCTTAGAAGTGTATTTGATGGTCCTTGGTGCACTGGTAATAATTGCTTTATCATTTTTCCTGGGCTGGTTAATAAATTCCAAGATAGGTAAAAACACCATTGCAAATGCCAAAGAGCAAGCACAAAGAATTCTTGAGGATTCTGAAAAAGAAGCGAAGCACATTAAACGTGAAAAATTACTTGAAGTTAAAGATGAGTGGTTAAAGAAGAAACAAGAGTTCGATAATGAGGTAAACTCAAAACGCCAAAAACTTCAGAATCATGAGAAACAACTTGAATCGAGGGAAGAAAACCTTGAGAAGAAGTTCGATATAGTTCTACAGAAAGAAAAAGAAACAAAAGAAAAAGAAAAAGAATTAAATTCTTTAAAGAACGACTTGGAAAGGAAAAATTCCGAATTCGACAACCTGATTGTTGAACAGAACGTACGCCTTGAAAAAATCGCAGCGTTGACAGCCGAAGAAGCTAAAAAAATGCTCATGGAAAATATGGTAAACAAGGCGAAGACGGATGCTTCTCAAATGATTAAAGAAATTAGGGATCAAGCTAAAGTCGATGCTAAAAAAGAAGCACAGCGAGTCGTAATCCAGGCTATTCAAAGAACCTCTGTCGATCATTCTGTTGAATCTACTGTATCCGTTGTACAGATTCAAAATGATGAAATGAAAGGAAGAATAATAGGAAGAGAAGGACGAAACATCCGTGCATTTGAAGCTGCTACCGGCGTAGATGTGATTGTAGACGATACTCCCGAAGCCGTTATACTTTCTGCGTTTGATCAGTTTAGAAGAGAAGTGGCGAGGATTGCTTTGGAAAGGTTGATTGCCGACGGTCGAATTCATCCGGCAAGAATTGAAGAGATTGTTGCAAAGGTAAATCAAGAACTGGATGAAGAAGTACAGAAAGAAGGAGAGAACACGATTATCCAGTTAGGTATTCACGGCATGAATCAGGAATTGGTAAAACATGTTGGAAGAATGAAATACCGTTCAAGCTATGGACAGAATTTACTTCAACATAGTATTGAAGTAGCATACTTAACGGGAATAATGGCTGCGGAACTTGGGTTTGATACCAATCTTGCCAAACGAGCCGGTTTGCTTCACGACGTCGGAAAAACCGTTGATAAGAATACCGAGGGACCTCACGCATTATTAGGTTATGATATTGCTAAAAAATTTAACGAACATGCGATTGTAATTAATGCTATCGGCAGTCACCATGAAGATATTGAAATGGAACACCCGATTGCGGCATTGGTTCAGGCTGCGGATGCTATTAGTGGTGCTAGACCAGGCGCAAGGAGAGAACCGCTGGAAAGTTATGTAAAACGTCTTGAGAATCTTGAGGCGATAGCTAAAACTTTCGAAGGTGTTGCGAAAACATATGCAATTCAAGCTGGAAGAGAAGTTAGAGTTATTGTTGAACCCGATAAAGTTGATGACGATTTTTCAGACCGTTTGGCTTTTGATATTTCACAGAAGATCCAGGAAGAGATGGAATATCCGGGACAGATAAAAGTAACTGTGATACGTGAGGTAAGAAAAATTGCATACGCAAAATAGTCGATTATAAAATTATACGAGAGGTTGTCTCAAAAGTAAATTATCAATCAAAAGATCTGTGAATATCATAAAAAATCAGCGTCATCAGCGTTCTATTCTATGAAAAAACATTTCTTTTGAGACAGCCTCTTCTTTTTATGAATAAGAAAAAATTTTTAGTTGGAATTACAGGGGGAATTGGTTCCGGGAAATCTATAGTTTGTGATTATCTGGAAAAGAAGGGATTTGTTGTATTAAAAGCAGACAATATTGCAAAGATAATTTTAGCGAATGATCCCAAAGTTCAAAAAAAGGTTAAAGAAAAGTTCGGATCCGATTCATATATAAATGGAAAGCCGAACACTACATATCTCGCTGAAACAGTATTCTCAAACGAAAAAAACATAAAAGTAATAAACTCGATTATCCATCCTCCAACACTTCTGCAAATTGAAAAAACAGCCACTAATTATTTCGAAAAAAACTCGTTAATTTTTGTTGAATCTGCTTTAATCTATGAAGCTAACTTTAGTGAAATGTTTAGTTACGTTGTTTTAGTATATTCAGATGAAGCCGAAAGAATTAGTCGTGTTGTTGAGAGAGACAAAACTTCAGTCGATTCGGTTAGACAAAGAATGCAATTCCAAATTCCCGACGAAAAGAAAAAGAACAAAGCCGATTTTGTCATAGATAATTCTTCTACTGTTGAAGTTTTAAAAACAACAATTGATTTTATTGTTAGTGTGTTGGAGAGTTTACTGAAGCATTAGTTATAAATATTTGATGTATTTGTATATTCTTGCTAAATATCAGAGGTTGGACTAATTTTGAGTCATACTGTTTCACTTAAAAGGTGTTTTTGTGGAAACCCTCAATAGTTTAATCGTTTCATTTGTAAAACTTCTCCCTAAATCAGTCGTACACGTTTTTGCAAAAAAATATATAGCCGGAGAAAAGTTAGAAGATGCTGTAAGAGTAGTTAAAGAGCTAAATGCTAAGCATATTGTTGCAACAATTGATGTTCTTGGAGAAGCCGTAAAAACGAAACAAGAATCTCAGCAGGCGAAGAAAGAATGTTTTGCAGTTTTGGATGCTATCGAAAAGAACAAGTTGAATGCAAACCTATCAATCAAACCAACTCAGTTAGGATTAGTGATAGACAAACAATTTTGTTATGAACAGGTTTCCGAACTTCTTGATCACGCAGCTGGCTATAACAATTTTATTAGAATCGATATGGAAGATTCTTCAACAACTGACGATACAATAGAACTTTATAATAAACTGAAAGAAAAGTACAAGAATGTTGGAATTGTTGTTCAATCATACCTAAAGAGAACTGCGAAAGATGTTGCAATGCTAAGTTTGAACGGAACAAATTATAGACTTTGCAAAGGTATTTATATTGAGCCGGAAGAAATTGCATACAAAGATCATCAGGAAGTAAGAGATAATTACTTATCTTTATTGGAAAAGATGTTCGATAACGGAAATTTTGTTGGAATTGCTACTCATGATGATTATTTGATTGAAGGTGCATACAAAATGATCAAAGAAAAAAATATCTCTAAGGATAGATTTGAATTCCAGATGCTCTATGGTGTTAAGGAAAACTTGAGAGATAAAATAAATTCCAACGGCTACAAAATTCGGGTTTATGTCCCTTTCGGAGAACATTGGTATGCTTATTCCATTCGAAGATTAAAAGAAAATCCCCAGCTTGCCTGGTATATTACAAAAAGTATTTTTACGTTGGACTGACAAACAACAAACGCTTCCAGCTTTAAAAAACCGGAAGCATTTTGGAGTGTGGATGAACGTCCTTGGAATTGAAACATCTTGTGATGAAACCTCCGTTGCGATAATATCAGACGGTAAACTAAAAGTAAACTTAATTTCCTCACAAGATTTTCATGTAAAATATGGTGGAGTTGTACCTGAACTTTCCAGCAGGGCACATCTCCAATTAATAATGCCTTTGCTAAAAGATGCTTTGTCAAAGGCCGGTTTAACTCTAGACAAACTTGATGTTGTTTCGGCTACTGCAGGACCTGGGTTAATTGGCGCATTACTTGTTGGACTGACCTTTACAAAGGGTCTGGCTTTTTCCTTAAAGAAGCCTTTTGTTCCGGTTGATCATATCGAAGGACATATTTTTTCGGGATTCTTAATGGATGAGAAACCGGAGTTCCCGTATCTGTGTTTGGTAGTATCCGGCGGGCATACACTTTTGTTAATAGTAAAAAGTGATTTGGAAATAAAAAAATTAGGAACAACAATTGATGATGCAGCAGGGGAAGCATTTGACAAAGTCGGGAAACTGATTGGGCTTGATTATCCCGGCGGACCAAAAATTCAGGAAGAAGCTGCAAAATATAATGACAAAGATTTGCTTGACTTTCCGGTTTCGAAAACCAAAAATGAGTATGACTTTTCCTTCAGCGGACTTAAAACTGCAGTATTAAGATTTGTTCAGAACGAATATGGCGGTAAGGAAAAAATAGTTGCTGAAGATATACCGAGAATTTCTGCTTCTTTTCAGGATGCAGTTGCAAAAGCACTAATTCAAAATACCGAAAAGGCTTTGCAGAATTATAAAGTGAATTCGCTTTCCGTTGTTGGGGGAGTCGCAGCAAACAAATTTCTAGGAGAAAAATTCGCGAAGTTGTCTGCCAAATATGGGAAAAAATTGGTTATTCCACGTTTGGAATTTTGCGGCGACAATGGAGCAATGATTGCTTATCGCGGCTGGAAGTTGCACAAAGCCGGCAAAAAATTTTCATATGAATACAATGCCTACCCGAGTTTATCTGAGAATAGATTAATTGAGTGATCGAAACGGATAATTAGCTTGTTCAAAAAAATTATTTGTGGCATTTTTACAACTGTTCATAACAAAACAATTATACATTGATTAAAAATTCCAAATCACTTTTAAGCAGAAACGAAGTCTATATAGTAATTTCATTTTTCGGCTTCATACTGGGCTTGTTAATTTTTACTTTTTTCACACCTAATTATTATAAAGAACTCGCACCCGTTGAAGTTGATATTCCAAAGGGAATTACACTCTCGCAAGTTGCAGATTCATTGTTTGAAAAGAAAATAATTCCAAGCAGAACGAATATGAAAATCGCAGCATTTTTGTATGGTGCCGAAAGAAAAATAAAAGCCGGACGTTACAAGATTCCAAACGGTATGAGTTATGTACAGTTGATCGAAATGTTATTGGAAGGAAAACCCGAAGAACAAATTCTTGTTACAATTCCCGAAGGTATTTGGCAGAAAGACTTGGCAAAATTATTACATGAGAACCTTGGGATTGATTCAACTAAACTCATGCAATTAAGTTTTGATAAGGAATATTTAAAATATCTTGGTATTCACTCGGATAAATTAGAGGGTTATTTGTTACCCGAGACTTATTATTTTTACAAGAACAGCGATGCCGAAGAGGTAATAGTCAAATTAAAAAAGGAAATGGACGCGGTATTTACAGATTCAATTAAACAGCGAATGAAAGAAATAGGTATGGATGAAAACCAAGTTTTGACATTAGCATCGATTATAGAGGGCGAATCTAATAAAGTTTCTGAGTTCAAAAGAATCTCCGGCGTTTATCATAATAGGTTAGAGAAGAATATGCTTTTGCAGGCTGATCCAACTATCCAATATTTGGTTCGTGACAAACATAAGAATAGAATATACTATAAGAATCTCGAGATAAAATCTAAGTACAATACTTATTTGTACACGGGACTTCCTCCTGCGCCGATTAATAATCCCGGCAAGGATGCAATTTATGCAGCGCTCTACCCGGAAAAGAATGATTATTATTATTTTGTGGCTGACGGAAGTGGGGGACATGTTTTTTCTAAGACGGAAAGAGAACATTTGAGAAACGTTCGGAAGTATAGAGAATGGCGAAGATTACAAAGATTGAAATAATTTTACTAGCTGCTGCTGTAATTTTGTTTAGCAGATGTGCAAATCAAGCACCACCCGGCGGCGGACCGGTCGATAAAACTCCTCCGAAGATTATTGAAATTGTTCCTGAAGAAGGAACCATAAACTATCATGAAAATTATTTTGAAATTACCTTCTCCGAATATGTTGATAAAAGATCGGTGCAGGAATCAATTTTCATTTCGCCGGCAATTGAAGGAAACAAAGATTACGATTGGAGCAGGAAAACACTTCGTGTTACTTTTGAAGATTCTTTGAAAAAGAACACAACATATACGGTAACAATAGGTACTGATGCAAAAGATATTAACGGCGGTAATAGAATGGCAGAAGCCGTATCGTTTACTTTTTCTACAGGCGATAAAATTTACACCGGGTTGATCTCAGGGAAAGTTTTTGGGAAAGGAATAGACGGTACAATGATCTTTGCCTATAGAATCGAAAAAGACAGCGTTATAGATCCTATCAAGAAAAAACCGGATTTTATTTCTCAAGTTGGTAAAAACGGTATTTATAAATTAGTCGGA
>CAZRIQ010000073.1:0-8716 GCA_964600175.1 uncultured Melioribacter sp.
GCTACCGATGAAATGAGTGTTAGTTATAACAAAGTTGATTATGATTTTATTGATACCTACAAAATGAAAATCGTGCTCGGCAGGAATTTTTCTAAACAGTACCCGACGGACCGGCAGGCATGTTTAATAAATGAAACTGCGTGGAAAACATTGAAGTGGGAAGATCCAATTGGCAAGAAAATAGACAATAACAACTATACGATAATCGGTGTTGTTAAGGATTACCATCCTTATTCGGTCCATGAGAAAATACCTTCGGCTTATATGGTTTTAAATTCCGGCACTTTAGACGACGGTGGAGTTTTTGTGATTCGGGTTGGACCGAACGATAAGGAAAAAACCGCTTCGTTTGTAAGACAAACATTTAGAGAATTTTTTCCGGATGCAATTATTGAAGTAACAACTTTCGAAAACCATTTGAATTATGGTACAAAAGGTGTTTGGGAAATTGTTGAAAAGATATTTATCGGTTTTGCCATAATTGCAATATTAATTGCGGCAAATGGTTTGTTCGGAATGATTTCATTTGCAGCCCAGAGGCGTATGAAAGAAATCGGCGTGAGGAAAGTTTTTGGTGCAAGCGTTCGTCAGCTTTATTTAATGATGGCGAAGGAATTTATTTATATACTCCTTTTTGCAGCATTAGTTGCATTCCCATCCGGATATCTTATCGCGCACACAACACCGGGTGCTTATAAATATCAAATGCAATATGGCGATTACTTTTTTGCAATCGGTGTAATGATAATTACGGCTTTAGTAGCCACGATTTATCACACAACGAAAGCTGTACTGTCTAACCCGGTTGAGACTTTGAGGTATGAGTAAAAACGCATAGAGCAGAGCGCATAGGGCATAGAACAAAGGGCATAGAGTAAATTTGATGGAGGAAGAATGAAGTTTAGATTTCAAGATATGCAAATATGGCAGTTTGCGGTTGAGATTTTAGATGAGCTCTTGGACATTGCAGATATACTAGAAACTAGAAAATTGTTCAGATTTGCCGAACAATTGAGAGCTGCTGCGCTAAGTATGAGTAATAATATTGCTGAAGGTTCCGGGTCAACTTCTGATAAAGATTTTAATAATTTTTTGAATTTTGCTCGGCGATCAACTTTTGAAAATGCAAACATTTTAATAATTCTCAGTAGAAGAAAATTAATATCGGAAGAATAATTGAATAATCTGCTTGAAAAATTAGATAAAGAATGCAGAATGATTACCAATTTTAAAAAAACATTAAACTAACTTTATGTGCATAGCGTTATGCTTTCTTTTTTTACTCTATGCGCTTAGCGCTTTGCCCTATGTTAATTATAGTTATCGGAGAATAAAATGATCAAACTAACAAACATTACAAAGTATTACGAAAACAAGTTTGTAAAAACTTATGTGCTGCGGAACATTAACCTTGAAATTGAAGGAGGAGAATTCGTCTCGATTATGGGTCCATCGGGTGCGGGTAAATCGACGCTCCTTTATATAATCGGTATGCTCGATGCGCCTTCGGAAGGTGAATATTATTTTTTAGAAGAGCCTGTTCATAAAATGAAAGAGAAAAGACTTTCCGAACTGCATAAGTCGCATATTGGGTTTGTATTCCAGCAGTATCATTTAATTGACGAATTGACAGTAATGGAAAATTTGGAAACGCCGCTGCTTTATCAAAAAATCAAAGCATCCGAAAGAAAAGGAATGGTTGCCGATATGCTGGATAGGTTTAACATGGTTGCAAAGAAAGATTTGTTCCCGAATCAACTTTCCGGCGGGCAGCAGCAGCTTGTTGCAATTGCACGCGCTATTATTGCAAAACCCAAACTAATATTAGCCGATGAACCAACCGGTAATCTTCATTCGGATCAAGGAAAAGAAATAATGGAACTGCTGAAAAAATTAAATAACCAAGGGACAACTATAATCCAAGTAACTCATTCAGAAGTTAATGCAGGTTACGGAAATAGGGTAATTGTTCTAAAGGACGGATGGATAGAGAAGTAAAAGCTCCCTCTTTTTGTGCCAAAGGGGGAGTAGGATGGAGCGGACGAAAAACAAAAAAATGGAAGATGGGAGACGGGAAATGTAATATGGAAAAAAATATAACAATAGAACAATATGATAATAAAATCAGCCTTTGGTTTTGGGGAATGGCTGAAAGCTGACCGCTGAAAGCTATAACACGGAGGAAATGATGTTAAAAAATTATTTAAAAATATCTATCCGGAATTTTCTTCGAAATAAGGGCAATACGATTATTAACATTGCCGGTCTTGCGTTGGGCATTTCTGTTTTTTTCCTGATCATGCAGTACGTAACATTTGAATTGAGCTACGATAGTTTTAATAAGAATGCAGATAGGATTTATCGCGTAAGGAACGACCGGATTTATTCGGACAAACACGATAAAAGCGCGGGCTGCCCGCCTGCCGTAGCACCAACTCTAAAAAAAGAATTTCCCGAAGTTCTTGAATCTGCAAGGTTGCGCGGTACGGATGTAACTTTTATCGATGCCGGAAAAAATATTTCCGAGAATGTTGAAAAAGTATATTACACTGAACCGTCATTTCTAAAAATCTTTACCTTCCCGTTGTTAAAAGGTTCTGCGTTATCCGCTCTTGAAGAACCATATAACGTTATTATTTCGGAATCGCTTTCGCAGAAATATTTCGTGAATGAAAACCCCGTTAATAAGGAAATTTCGTTGACTAATGAATATGGAAATCATAATTATAGAATATCCGGTGTATTTAAAGATGTTCCTCCAAATTCGCATGTCAAATTCAATATGTTGATTTCATACAAAACACTTATAGCACAAAATAAACAAGCTGAATATTACTGGGGATGGAATGCATTCAATACATATATCCTTTTAGCACCGAATGCAGATCCGAAAGCGCTCGAAGCTAAATTTCCGGTAATGATTGAGAAATATAAAGATTATGGAGCGAGCTACAAACGCGTTTATTTATTGCAGCCGATAAAAGATATTCATTTGTATTCACACTTGCGTTTTGAACCGGAAGTAAACGGCAGTGCGGAAACTGTAAAATTTTTGTCGATCATCGCGTTGTTTGTCCTGATCCTTGCATGGGTCAATTATATAAATCTTTCTACTAGCCGTTCGATGACTCGGGCAAAGGAAATTGGTGTTAGGAAAGTATTAGGATCGAATCGTCTTCAGTTAATAAAACAATTTTTAATAGAATCGTTTCTGCTGAATTTAATTGCGTTGATTCTTGCGGTTGTCATCGATGAAATAGCGTTGCCGTATTTCAACGAAATGACGGGTGAGCCGCTGTCAATAGGTTTATTGCAAAGCAATTGGTTGCTGCTAGCATCAATTTTTACGGCAGGCATGTTTTTGTCGGGCATTTATCCCGCATTCATCATGTCTTCATTTGACCCACTTGGCATATTTAAAAGAAAACCGGGGCGAATTTCCAACGGGATTGATTTGCGAAAAGGATTAGTGATTTTTCAGTTTGCCGTTTCAATTATTTTAATTACATCAACCATTGTTGTGTACGAACAATTATCTTTTATGCGCAATAAAAACTTGGGAGTAAATATAAATCAAACTTTAATTCTGAACGCGCCGATAGGTAAGGGGAGTCCTTATTCATCTGTAACAAATTTTAAAGATGCTTTGTTATCGATACCGGGCGTCAACAATGTTTCCGCTTCAGCTTCCGTTCCAGGTAAAGATTATTCAAACGCTTCAAGCGGTGTAAGAAAGTTCGGCAGTAACCCTGAAGATGGTACCCAAGGATTTTTTATAGACGTAGATGAAAATTATTTCAAACTGTACAATGTTCCATTGGTCGCGGGAAGATATTTTACACGGGAATCGAGATTCAATAATGAAATTATTTTAAATGAAAAGGCGGTAAAAGTCTACGGTTTCAAAAGTCCGGAAGATGCGGTTAATAACAAACTTATTTTTGACGGTTTTGACGGGCAAAGCATAAAAATAGTTGGAGTGACGAAAGACTATCACCAGGAATCGTTGAAGAGTGCTTTGCTTCCGGTTGTTTTCAATCCGATAAATGCTGACGATCTAAATCTTACAAAATATTTTTCGCTAAAGATAGATACACGAAATATTCAAAAGACTATTTCACATGTCAGAAATAAGTGGGATGAAATCTTTCCCAACCAGCCGTTCGAATTTAATTTCCTCGATGAAATCTTCAACTCACAATATAAAGCCGATCAGCAATTCGGTAAGGTATTCGGTTTATTCACTTTTTTGGCAATTATAATCAGCTGTTTAGGGCTGTTAGGCTTAGTCTCTTATGCGAATTTACGGCGCACAAAGGAAATTGGAATACGTAAAATTCTGGGAGCTTCCATAACCGGTATAGTTTCAATGCTTTCGATAGATTTTACAAAATGGGTTTTAATAGCAAATCTTATTGCTGTACCGGCAGCATATTACCTTATGCATATATGGCTTCAAAATTTTGCATACAGAATAAATATAAACTGGTGGATATTTGTTTTAGCCGGTGCAATTGCGTTGGCAATTGCTCTTATTACCGTAAGTTTTCAAGCAATTAAAGCAGCGGTTGCAAATCCTGTTGAGAGTCTGAGATATGAATAAAAAATACTATGCGCTTTGCGCTTCGCTCTTTGCGCATATGGGGGAATTATGTTAAAAAATTATTTGATAACCGCATTACGAAATCTAAAAAGACAGAAGCTTTATTCATTTATCAATGTCTTCGGATTATCGGTAGGAATATCAATATTTATTCTTGCCGTTACTTTTTATTATTTTCATTTAAGCTTCGATACATTCCATAAGGATTCTGAAAAAATCTATCTCGTCATTTCGGAAAATAACTCTCCCAGCGGCATCCTACAGAAAAGCGAATCAACGTTTTCACCCTTAGCAAACTTAATGCTTCAGAAATTTCCCGAGATAGAAAACGCCGTAACTTTTCGAAAATATTTTAGAGAAATATTTCGATACAAAGACAAAAAATTCTATGAGACTAATGTAATTTTTACAGAACCAGATTTTTTTAAAGTCTTCAATTTTCCGATTGTCAAAGGTGATGTGGAAACTGTGCTTTCAAAACCGAATTTGGTTGTACTAACGGAAACTACAGCCGAAAAATATTTTGGAAAAGAAAATCCAATTGGTAAAGTATTAAACGCCGAGTTTGATAATAACACAGGTATTCATGACTTAATCGTAACTGCTGTCGTTGAAGACTGCCCTTTAAACTCAAGTTTTAGATTTGATATACTTACGTCTCTTCCAAGTAATTATAGAGAAAATTGGAACACCTCAGGCAGTACTTTCACTTTTGTAAAATTAAAATCCAATAAGGATCTAAAAAGTTTTGATTCAAAACTGCCCACTTTTGTAGATAATTATATTCCGGTTTATAAAGAATCAAAAGCAAAATTATTTTTATTTCCCTTGGAAGATATTCATTTGAAGTCGATCGAATTCAACAGCGGATTCAATACTATTCCGAAAATTATCTTTTCTCTGATTATAGGAATCGCCTTAGGTCTCCTGATAATTGTTGCGATTAATTTTATGGTATTGTCTACTTCTCGTTTCGGAAACAGAACTAAAGAAGTGGGAATACGAAAAGTGATCGGGGCAAATAAAAGCCAGTTAATAAAACAATTCATCGGTGAGTCGATTATTCTTTCATGTTTGGCTTTACCTTTTGCTGTTCTTTTATTTGAGTTATTGTGTCCTGTTTTTATTTTAATTGTCGGGGGAGGAATAGAATTAAATCTCTGGACTAACCCGGCTGTTTTTCTATTTGTTTTTGGTGTTACAATTTTTGTAGGATTTGTTTCAGGTATTTATCCTGCGTTTTTTATGTCATCAATTGCTCCGACCGTTATTCTGAAAAATCAATCATCAGTTAAGAAGGGCGGATTTAGTTTCAGAAAAGGATTGGTAATTTTTCAGTTCGCACTCTCTTTTACAATGATTGCCTTTACGATAACTTCGATGAAACAGCTGGAATTGTTGTCTAAAACTAATTTGGGTTACAATAGAGAAAATATAATTACCGTTTCGGTGAATAATGATTTTTACAAAAAGTTCAACGTCATTGAAAAAGAATTAAAACAGAATCCGGAAATTTCTATTGTAGGTGATGCTCATGTGCTACCTTTTTCATGGGGCAGGCAGGAAAAGATAAGACCTGAAGATGTCGATAAAATTAACTCGGAAATTTTATACAGCTATCCGTGCGGTTATAATTTTATTGAAGCTATCGGCATTAAAATTTTCAAAGGCAGGAGTTTTTCCCGTGATTTTAATGAGGAGAACAGCGTCATCATAAGCGAAGAAACGGCAAAACATTTCGGATGGGATGATCCTATCGGTAAGGTACTTGTTTTTGATGAAAGAGGAGAGAAAAAAACTGTAATTGGAGTTGCAAAATATTTTCATTTTCCTCATGTGATTTTTGAGAAAGCTCCGGCTGTTATTTATTTCCTTCCCCATGAACCTTTCTATTTGTATATCAAAACAATTAAAAAGCCGGATGATAATTTGATAAAGTTTGTAAGGGAAACCTGGAATAGAATTGTACCGGAACTTCCGTTTGATTACTCCATTCTTGATTATGCTTATGACGAGAATCTAAGAACGACAACAAAAGTATTGGATATTTTTAAATTTATTTCAATTGTTTCCGTATTCATAGCCTGCCTTGGTTTATTTGCTTTGTCATCGTATACCGTTGAACGGAAAACAAAAGAGATAGGTGTACGAAAAGCTCTTGGCGCTTCGGTAAATAAAATAACACGGATGTTAATCTCGGAATTTCTGACGCTTGTTATTATTTCAGATATTATAGCAATTCCGCTGGCATATTATGCTTCTAATTATTTTATAAATCTCGGCTGGATTTACAAAACAGAAGTTGATTTTTCTTTATTCACTTTGACATTTATTGTATCGGTTATTACTGCACTTTTAGCGGTCGGAATTCAATCGTTAAAGGCAGCCAGTGCAAATCCAATTGAGAGTTTGAGGTATGAATAAAACACCATGCGCTTTGCGCGTAAGGGGGAATGATGTTAAAAAATTATTTGAAAATCGGAATACGGAATTTATTAGTTCACAAAAAGTATTCGTTAATTAACATTCTTGGTCTCGCTATAGGATTAACCGGATTTATTCTGATAATGCTTTGGGTGCAGGATGAATTATCGTATGACATGTTTCATAAAAATGCCGATAACACATATTTAGTTTTGCGGGCATCAAATAATAAAGTTGCGGCAATAACTTCAAAATTACTGGGTCCTGCAATCAAATCTGAAATACCCGAAATTGTTAACGAAACGGATTACGCTCCTCTTCCGGAAGCTTTTAAACCGTTCCTGCAATATCAAGAAAAAGGATTTGAGGAAAATTTTGCTCTAACCGATCCTCATTTCTTTGAAGTCTTCTCCTTTAAATTCATTGAAGGAGATCCGCATACGGCATTAGACGATCCGAATTCGATTGTAATGACCGAAAGAATGGCTAAAAAATATTTTGGAAATTCGGAAGCTGTGGGTAAATCGCTAGTACTAAATTTTGTTGGGATTAAAAAAATAATAAAAGTTACCGGTATACTTGAAAATATACCGCATAATTCCCAATTCCAAAGGGATTTCATCCTGCCGCTGGATTTTATTACGCAGTTCGGTGCAAATTGGGATGCCTGGTATAATTACAATGTTCAGACTTTTATTTTAACCAACGGAAAAATTGATAAGCCTGAACTTGAAAAAAAGATTTTGGAATGTGAGAACAGGCATGCGGCAAATTTAAATTTGGGAACAACCGGTTATTCTCTTTCCCCTTTGAGTAAAATTCATCTTTATTCGAATAATTTGGAATTTTTTGTTTCGACCGGCGATATCAAATACGTATATATCTTTTCTTTCGTTGCATGCATCATTTTACTAATTGCCTGCATGAACTACATTAACCTTACCAATGCATTTTCGTTAAAGAGAACAAGAGAAATAGGAATCAAAAAAGTCGTCGGTGCAAACCGGAGTGATTTGATTCTGCAATACTACGGTGAAACGTTCGTTATTACAATTACGGCTCTCGGCTTATCTTTTATATTTGTTGAAATACTTTTGCCTTTAATGAACAAATTATCCGGCAAACATTTGGCGGTTAATTATTCTAATCCGGAATTCATATCCTCAGTTATTCTAATAACATTTATCACGATCATAATATCGGGGATATACCCGGCAATTTTTGCAACGCGGTTTCGCCTGGTACAAATCCTCAAAGGTAAATTTCAAAACAAATATTACGGATTAAATCTTCAAAAAGGATTGGTAATTCTGCAATTTGCATTATCCATAGCTATACTTGCTTGTACATTTATAGTAATGCAGCAATTAAGTTTTGTTCGTAATGCCGATCTGGGATTTAACAAAGAAAATATTATTGATATAAAGGTAAACGGGAATATATATGATAAGTATGATGCTTTCAAAAACAGACTGCTCACTAATCCTAAAATACTTTGCATATCAAGATCGGAACCGATGGACGGGAAATCGTTGTCGAATACCGAAGGGATAAATTGGAAGGGTAAACAAAAAAGATTTGCTTCGTGGCTTCTGCATGTTGATCCCGATTTTGCAAAAACTTATAAAATCCAAATGAAAGAAGGGAGATTCTATTCGGATAAATATCCCTCCGATGAAACAAGTGCAT
>CAZRIQ010000074.1:0-8710 GCA_964600175.1 uncultured Melioribacter sp.
TAGAGAAGGTATGACCATAATAGGGCCAGCTTCTATCGTCATAGAGATAAAGAGTCGCTCTATACTTCCCGCTCGGAACACCTATTTTAATATTTTCATCCGCAAGCGTACTGTTGGAAGACGAACTTGCAATTCTAATGTTATTACCTAAGTTGTTATTGGAGAACGTTCCTGAAATAAACGGTTCAGTTTTAAAACTGAACAATTGTTGGAAACTTGAATTCTGATTCTTCAGCCACTCGATTTTTCCTTCAACAACAACAAGTTTACCGGCAGGGCTAATTGTAACCTGCATAATTCTCGGTTGTCCGGTTAAGTTGTTAACGGCGGCAAATGCGGCAAAATCGATACCGCACAAGTCACTAAAAACATTTATAGAGATACTTGCCTGCTGGGATAGAATTTCATGCGAGAAAAAAAACAATATCGCAAACGGAATTATTAAAAATTTCTTTTTCATAATTCACTCCGAACGTTAAGCTTAATCTTTTTATACTACGAGGGATAAACTGAGAGTAAACTAAGTAAATAATATCTATAACTCAATAAATTTTTGCAGAATGATTCAATTTTTATTACGATATGTCGATAAACACACTTATTCAAATATTCCAATAAGGTTATGCGATTTTACGTATAACCGGTTTTTCAAATCAGTTTACTTTCTCATCCTTGGGCGGATTGTTGATAAATCCGAATTGCGGCGTTGCCTGCCCTTCAATTTTTATTTCACCGAAACGCGCTTCAAATTTGTCCACATTTTCTTTCAAAGCACGCAAAAGCATTTTGGCATGCTGTGGAGTAGTAATTATCCTGGATAAAACCCTTGCCTTGGGAACGCCCGGAACAACGCGCGTAAAATCTATAACAAATTCCGCCGGAGAATGTGTAATAATTGCCAGGTTGGAATAAATTCCTTCCGCTTCTTTTTCACCAAGTTCAATGTTGATTTGCTGCGACTGTTGATCTTTATTTGCTGCCATAGTAATTACTCCTTCGTTTCATAAAAAACCCACAACCCGAATAAATGGATTGTGGGTGTCGATTACAAGTTAAACTTTCTCATCTATACTTGTCTGCGTTTTCAAATGCCTCTTTTGATTTATCCGACATTCCGAGATTTGCATAAATTTTTCCTATAAGTTCCCATACAACGGGTTCCTTAGGGTTCTTTAGCAAGTATTTTTCCATATAAGGAAGAGCAGCTTTAAATTTATCCATATATGATTCATCTGTTGTATCTTTTGCTTCCGCTGCTGCCCTCATTTCGCTTCCCCACCTAACATACGTAACACCGAGATTATAAGAAGCATTTACATAATCGGGGTCAATCTCAAGTGCTTTTTTAAATTGCTCTTCGGCTCCAACGAAATCTTTAGCATCTAATAACAACACGCCATAATTATATCTGTAATATTTATTATTGGGTTCTTTTTCAACGCCGGCTTCAAAAGTATCTTTGGCTTCACCCATTCTATTTGCGGAAACGTAGGCACTTGCAATTTCCCTCAAGATCTCTGCGTCGTCCGGAAAATCTTTTCTGCCTTGTTCCAATATAGCTATCTCTTCATTAAAAACATTCGTTGCATCCACACTGTCCTGAACATTATGTGAGGTTCTAAAGTTGTTCATCAGCTGTACACCTTTATCGTTATATATTTGTCCAAGCAGTGAATAAGTACTTGCTAATTTATTCAGTTTAAGTAAGTTTTTAAGAGGTTCGATTGCTGAATCATAATCGCGCAGGTTAATATATGTATATGCTAAATTTTCATACCCGTTGCTCGAGTCGGGTTCGCAAATAATAGAACCTTTGAACTTTTCTGCCGCTTTCATAAATAATGCTTTTGTGCTGTCCGGGTCTTTTGCTTTACCTGCTACGTTAAAATCATTAACTCCTGCAGAAAAAGATAGATACCAGTTCCGTAATCTTGAGTTATGTATATCTTCTTTATGTTTGTCGCTTATTGCAAGAGATTTATCATAGTTATCAATCATCTTAGCATATTCTCCCTTCTCTCCATAAACATAACCTAACAAGAAATAAGCTCCATCATCTTTAGGATTTTTTTGAAGTTCCTTCTGTAGTACTTCTATAGCTTTATCATATCTTTCCTGTTGTATATAAAGCTTTGCACCTTCTACATCAGCCGATGAGCAATCAAAAGCCGTAAATCCCAACGCCATTGATAATATACTCACGACAATCAAAATCCGTTTCATTGATACTCCTATTTATTGTCAATTTAATTGTTATTGTTGCCGAAAAATAACCAATTACCTCTTGTTTAGTCAAGGTTTATTTAGATTGAGAAAATCACAAGTAATAAAAAAAGTGCAATCTTTTAGTTAATTGATTTTAGAAACCAAAAAGAATATTTTTGATTTCAAAAAGAGGTTTTATTGAAAACGGAAGAAGTCATTCGTGGCGTTCCCAAAGTTCTTCTTCATGACCACCTGGACGGTGGTTTAAGAGCCCAAACTGTAATTGAATTAGCCGCTGAAATCAAATATAAAAAGCTCCCAACAACCGACCCGGCAGAATTAGCACAGTGGTTTCACCAGGGTGCAAATAAGGGAAATTTAAAGGAATATCTGCAAGGCTTTGAGCACACTATTGCCGTAATGCAAACAAAAGAAGCCCTCGAACGAATTGCTTATGAAATGATGGAAGACATGAAAAACGACGGTGTCTGTTATGTTGAAACACGTTTTGCGCCGGTTTTTCATACTGAGAAAGGATTATACTACGACGATATTTTAACATCGGTTATCGAAGGACTGGAACGCGGCAAAAGAGATTTTGGAGTCGGCTACGGCATAATATTATGCGGAATGAGAAACATGAGCCACTCGCTCGAAATTGCAGAGTTGGCTGTTAATTATAAAAATCAAGGTGTCGTCGGATTTGATCTTGCAGGCGAAGAAGGTGGGTTTCCGCCTAAAAAACATATTGAAGCTTTTCAATACATCAAAAGAGAAAATTTTAATATTACGATTCACGCAGGCGAAGCATTCGGTAAAGAATCGATCTGGCAGGCAATTCAATACTGCGGTGCACATAGGATCGGTCACGCAACAAGATTAGTAGAAGATATAATTTTTGATAAAGACAAAAACGTTGTAGGACTTGGCGACCTCGCACAATATATTTTAAACACCCGTTTGCCGCTCGAGATTTGTCTGTTGAGCAACGTTCATACCGGCGCAGTCGATAAAATTGAAAACCATCCTTTCCTCCATCTTTACAAAGAAAAATTCAGAGTCTTTTTAAATACAGACGACCGTTTGATGAGCGATACAACATTAACTAAAGAGTATTTTACGGCAACAGAACTGTTTGGTTTAAATTTGGATGATGTGGAAAAATTAAACATCAATGCGATGAAGTCTTCTTTCATTCCGTACAAAGAAAGACTTTACTATATATACAACATAATTAAACCTGGTTATCAACTAATGAGAGAAAGATTGTTATCACTAAAGGTATAGTAAAGATATGGCAAAGGATCTATTCAAAAACTACACTTTCGAATTCGACAAAAACGATAAAAAAATATTGACCACTTTTTGCAACCAGGTTGTAAAACAGCTTTCCGGCGATTCAAAATACTTCAACGACGTTAAAGCTTTCGACTCCATCATAAATAAATTGAACAAAACGGACGGTGAACAGGTAAAATTCACAAAAGACGAAAAAACCCGTCTGGTGATGCAGTTGAAAGAAAATGTAAAACATATCCAAAAACAAATTGATAAAAGCTGGTTCATTAAGAAGTGGTTGTATAAATCGATGTATACGCAGTACAACACTATTTTACAAAATCATTTTAGTAATTGATATGAAAACAATAAAAGAAATTAAAGCACCGAGAGGAACAACACTCTCATGCAAAGGCTGGATTCAAGAAGCCGCGATGAGAATGTTAATGAACAATCTCGATCCTGAAGTAGCCGAACGACCTGAAGAACTAATTGTTTACGGCGGAGGCGGAAAAGCAGCAAGAAGTTGGGAAGCATTTGACGCAATTATAAAATCTTTGAAAAACTTGGAGAACGACGAAACACTTGTTGTTCAATCCGGTAAACCGGTTGCAATATTCAAGACACATAGAGATGCCCCGAGAGTGATTATTTCCAATGCTATGCTTGTTCCCGACTGGGCTACGTGGGATGAGTTTAGACGACTCGATTCACTCGGACTTACAATGTTCGGTCAGATGACTGCCGGAAGCTGGATTTACATCGGTACACAAGGAATTCTACAAGGTACATACGAAACATTTGCGGAAGCTGCCCGACAACATTTCAACGGAAGTTTAGCAGGAAAATTTCTGCTTACCGCCGGACTCGGTGGGATGGGCGGCGCTCAACCTCTTGCTGCAACAATGAATGGAGCTGCTTTTCTTGGTATTGAAGTCGACACGGCAAGAATTAAAAAACGGTTGGATACAGGTTACCTCGATGTTATGACGGAAAATCTTGATGAGGCATTGAAACTTGTTTTGGACGCAAAAGAGAACAAGAAGGCTCTCTCTGTCGGATTAGTAGGAAATGCCGGAGAAGTCCTTCCCGAAATATTAAAAAGAAATATTATACCGGATATACTTACGGATCAAACTTCCGCACATGATGTTTTGAACGGTTATGTACCAATGGGAATGAAACTAGAAGAAGCTTTTAAATTGAGAAAATCCAATTCCGAAAAATATATCAGTTTATCGCGACAGACGGTTGTAACCCATGTAAAAGCGATGTTGGAATTTCAAAAGAAAGGTGCAATCACTTTCGATTACGGAAACAATATCCGCGGCGAAGCAAAAGAAAACGGCGTTGCAAACGCTTTCGATATACCCGGATTTGTGCCGGAATATATTCGTACATTGTTCTGTGATGGAAAAGGTCCTTTTAGATGGGCTGCACTTTCCGGCGATCCAAATGATATTTATGAAACCGATAAAGCTGTAATAGAAACATTCCCCGAAGATAAAACATTAATAAGATGGATTGAACTTGCCCGGAAAAAAGTTCACTTCCAGGGGCTGCCTGCAAGAATTTGCTGGCTCGGTTACGGTGCACGTGCGAAGATGGGAAAAATATTCAATCAACTTGTTGCAAGCGGAAAAGTAAAAGCACCAATTGTTATCGGAAGGGATCATTTGGATTGCGGTTCGGTTGCTTCGCCAAACCGCGAAACCGAGGCGATGAAAGACGGAAGCGATGCAATTGCAGATTGGCCTATACTGAATGCATTGATGAATACGATCGGGGGTGCAAGTTGGGTTTCTGTTCATCACGGAGGCGGTGTTGGTATTGGCAAATCGATTCATGCCGGAATGGTGATTGTAGCAGATGGAACCCCTGACGCGGAAATACGTTTGGAAAGAGTTTTAACTTACGACCCGGGATTGGGAATAGCACGGCATACCGACGCCGGTTATGATAAAGCAATGGAAAACGCTAAGAAGTTCGGAATACAAATCCCAATGATGAAATAAAAATGGAGTAGAAATGAAAATGAAAGTATTAATTGCAGACAAATTTCCGGAACAATATGTAAAGAAGCTGCAGGATTCCGGTCTCGATGTAATTTATGAACCGAAACTCGGAGAATCCGATTTACCTGAAGCTGCAAAAGAAGTTGATTGTCTCGTTGTACGTTCAACGGTTGTTAATGCACAGACTGTAGAAAATTCGAAAAATCTAAACCTTATTGTTAGAGCCGGGGCTGGTGTAAACAACATTGATATTGCCGCTGCAAACAAGAAAGGAATTTATGTTTCAAACTGCCCGGGTAAAAATTCAATTGCTGTTGCAGAACTTGCTATCGGTTTAATGATCTCCCTCGACAGAAGAATTCCAAGCAACGTAATGGATTTCAAAAAAGGTATTTGGAACAAAGCAGAGTATTCTAAAGCTCAAGGATTATTTGGAAAAACTCTGGCAATTGTCGGCTACGGAAATATTGGGAAAGAAGTTGCAAAGAGAGCCCAAGCTTTGGGAATGAACATTTACGCAAAAGATATTTCCAGGATCGAAGGATACGGTGTAAAAGACTTTTCTGAGTTCGATCAAATTTTACCGATTGCAGATGTAGTAACGCTTCACCTTCCGCAAACACCACAGACAAAAAAGTTATTCAACGACAAAATGTTCAACTTGATGAAGAACGGTGCAATTTTTATCAACACATCCCGCGCCGGCGTTGTTGACGAAGAAGCATTGATGAAGGCTGTCAAAGAAAAGAATTTAAAAGTAGGTTTAGATGTCTTCTCAGAAGAACCGGAAACTAAGAGCGGTGCTATAGCAACAAAATTGAGCGGACTGGAAAATGTTTATGTAACCCATCACATTGGTGCTTCTACCGAGCAGGCTCAGAATGCAGTCGCGGAAGAAGCGGTTAATATTATATTAAGTTACATCAAAAGCGGAGTTATCGCTCATTGGGTTAACCGTGCAAAGATATCCGATTCGCACTATCAATTGGTTGTCAAACATTACGATAAACCCGGTGTTCTTGCAGCAATTATGGATGTATTGAGAAAAGGCAGTATCAATATTGAGGAAGTGGAAAACATTATTTTTGACGGCGGTATGGTTGCCTGCTGCACAATGAAGTTGAGAACCGCCGCAACTTCTGAAATGCTGGAAACAATCAGAAACAACCCCAATGTTATTACTTATTCACATGTTTCACTGAATTAGAATCTATTATCATTAGACCCTTCGAGGTTTACGTCAATTGCCTCGAAGGGTTTATCATCACACAAAATTTATATCGAACAGATCATCCACAAAACCGTGATAGTACAAGAGCTTGAACAATTCTTTTATGGAAGTTTCTTCGATTTCGGTCATATCGAAATAAACACCGCTTAAGTTTTCCGTTATAAATTCGGCAACTTTTCCTTCTAAAGATATATTATCGAGAATCTTTGAAATATTGTCTTCCACTTGTTTATCAATCGGTTCCAAATGGGATGTGAATTCTTTCAGCAATTCCATATTCTTTGAAGCCAATACAAAATTAACATAAGGTGCATTCAGCAATTCCGCTAATTCATCTGAAAAACTAATCCGGTTATCCAGGTAAGCAGCATTCAAGTTTTCATTACCGGCAATAATGTAATTCCTATCCAAAAAATTTACCGGTTCGGTATCCAAGATAAATTCAGCATCGGAAGAAAACCTTTCTGCAAATAAAATCTTAGAGAGAAGAATTTCATTTTTTGAAATGTCACCTTTCAAATAAATTTTATCAATTTTTACCTGTTCCGGTTTAAAATAAAAATAGGAATTCGACAATGAACCATCAAAAGAGACTGCCGTTTTTCGAGAAACAAAAAAATTTTTATGGTTGATCAAATCACACGAAGGAATTAAACCGATGAGATTATCATTCCTATCCAACTCACGGCTAATCAGTGAGGATTCTTTAACATCAATATTGCTTTTGAGATCAGCCGGTAATGAAAAAGCAAAAATTGCAGAAAAAATATTCTGTGGGATTATCAGATTCATAATAAGTAGTTATTTAAAAATAAAAAAGCCGCTTACTCAAAAAGCGGCTGTAACTTTAGCTGCCAAACTATTTAACGTTCTTATCCTTAATTCTCGCAGCTTTACCGGATAAGTTTCTTAAGTAATAAAGTTTGGCTCTGCGAACTTTCCCTTCCTTAAGAATTTCAACCTTGGCAATTTTAGGCGAGTTATAGTTGAATATTCTTTCGACTCCCACCCCGCTCGATATTTTTCGGACGGTGAAAGTCTTACTTAAACCGGCACCCCTAATGCTGATTACATCTCCTTCGAACGCCTGTAGTCTTTCCTTATCGCCTTCGATAACACGAACCTGTACTTTAATATGGTCGCCCGGTTTAAAGTTAGGTAAGTCGGTTTTTATTTGTTCAGCCATAAGATCTTTTAATTTATCCATCTTCTACTCCATACTATTTGTTTTCTTCCATTTTTCGGTTAAAATTTTAGACTGCTTTTCTTTCCACTCAATAATTTTTTTCTCGTTCCCCGAAAGTAAAACTTCCGGTACCTTCATTCCTTTATATTTCGCCGGTCTTGTATAATAAGGCGGTTCGATAAATTCTCCATCCATCAACGAATCGTTCAATGCAGATTCGCTGTCGTTCAAAACGCCGGGAATTAATCTAACTATCGAATCGACAATAGCAAGCGAAGCTAATTCCCCGCCGCTTAAAACAAAGTTACCGATCGATATTTCATCAGTACAAAATTTTTCTCTAACCCTATCATCAATTCCTTTATAATGACCGGTGACAATCAATAGATTATTTGCCAAAGAAAATTTGTTGGCAATTTTTTGATTGTACAAAACCCCCTTCGGTGAAGTGAAAATAACATGCTCGTATTTTCTTTCACCAAAAAGTTTTTCAATGCATTCAAAGAACGGTTCGGGTTTCAGAAGCATTCCCGGTCCGCCGCCAAACGGCTTATCATCAATCTGTTTATGTTTATCGTGTGCATAATCCCTTAAGCTATGCACAATTATTTCAGCCTTCTTTTTGTCTTGAGCTCTCTTTAATATGCTTGTGTTTAACGGGCTGAAGAGAGATTCCGGGACGGCTGAAATAATATCAATTCTCATCATTGTAAAGTAAATCGCAATCGGCTCTTAAAATCAGTGCTTTCTTTTCAGGATTAAAACTTTCAACGTAATCTTTAGATGAAGGAATCA
>CAZRIQ010000075.1:0-8613 GCA_964600175.1 uncultured Melioribacter sp.
TCGCCTATAACTGAATTTTTAAGCGTGCTGGTTGGACTTGCAATGATCTACTTCGGGGCGCAGCTTGTTTTGATAGATAAAGTTCTAACAGCCGGTGAGTTTCTTGGATTTTTGTTTGCAATTTTCCAGATGATGCCGCCCATTAAAGAGTTGAGCAGCGTTAATAATAGGATTCAGGAATCGAGCGCAGCTGCCGATAGAATTTATGAGATTCTTGATATCGAACCGAAAATAAAAAATGTTGAGAATCCCGTTGGCGTCAAAGACTTTAAAGATGAAATCCGATTTAATGATGTTTCGTTTCATTACGATGATTCGGACGAATTGATTCTTGATAAAATCAATTTTGCGGTTAAGAAGGGACAGGTTATTGCGATTGTCGGGAGCAGCGGTGCCGGTAAGACAACGCTGGTCGATTTAGTCCCGAGATTTTTTGATCCCACAGATGGAAATATTACACTAGACGGAATCGATACAAAGCTGGCAAAGCTCGAAGATATTAGAGCGTTAATGGGAATTGTTACACAGGAAACGGTTCTGTTTAACGAATCCGCCAAGAACAATATAGCTTACGGGTTTGAAGAGTACCCAATGGAAGAAATTATCAGTGCGGCAAAGGCGGCAAACGCGCACAACTTTATTACGGAGCTTCCCAATCAGTACGAAACGATAATAGGAGAAAAGGGAACAAAACTCTCAGGCGGTCAGAGGCAGCGTATTTCAATTGCAAGAGCGTTACTTAAGAATCCTCCTATAATGATCTTTGATGAAGCCACGTCTGCACTTGATAACGAATCGGAAGTTCTTGTACAGGATGCGATAGAGAAGCTTATGCACGATAGGACTACATTTGTGATTGCACACCGGTTAAGTACAATCCGGAATGCCGATAGGATCATCGTTTTGGATAAGGGGCGGATAGTCCAGGATGGAAAACATGAAAGCTTGCTTGAGTACAACGACGGTATTTACAAGAGATTGTATGAACTTCAATTTAGGGATTAGTGAAGGAAATCAGTTTGGAAAAAACCGTTAAGATAATTGATAAAATAATTCTTGTTCTTATCATTTTATTTCTTGTAGCGGGGAGAAATAATTAGATGGGGATTCCTTTTAAAATATCTTCCATAGTTATTGCCAAAGATGAAGAAAGAAATATAGAGCGCTGCCTGAAAAGTCAAGCTGGCTGTATCGATGAGATTATTGTAATCATTGATGCGAGTACATCCGACAGAACCGAGGAAATAGTAAAATCTTTCAGTGATGTGAAATATGAGGTTGTTGAATGGAAAGGTTATTCGGCTGCAAAAGAATATGCACTTACAAATACAACGAACGACTGGGTCTTTTGGATCGATGCAGATGAAGAAGTTACCCCGGTCCTTTCGGAAGAAATAATATCATTTAAGGAATCTTCACCTCAACACAATTCATACGATGTAGCTCGCAAAGCATACTTTTTAAATAAATGGATTAAACACAGCGGCTGGTATCCCGGAAGGGTAACGAGACTTTTCAATAAAAATTTTGCCGGTTTCAGTAAAGACAAAGTGCACGAGAAGTTAATTGTCAAAGGCAGTACCGGCCATCTGAAAAACGATCTAAATCATTTTACAGATGACTCGTTGGATCATTATTTCAAAAAGTTTAATTCGTATACAACACTTGCGGCAAACGATCTGAAACAACACGGGAAACGAGCCGGAATAAGCGATATTCTTTTTAGACCCGCTTTTCTTTTTCTAAAAATGTATATTTTTAGAGCCGGTTTCCTCGATGGTCTGCATGGTTTTATACTTGCAGTTCTTTCGTCGGCTTACGTTTTTACCAAATACTGCAAACTTTGGGAATTGAATAACAAAGAAGATAAATAAGTGAAAATCGGTATTATTCCAAATATTTCGAAAGAGAACATAGTCAGAATCATTGAACTGATTGCACAGCTTCTTAAAGATGCGGGCATTGAATATGCCGTCTGCAACTCACTTTTGAAGCACAAGGGTCAATTTAACAAACTCTTAAAAGACTCACGGTTCGGGAAAAGTAAAGAAGTAATAGAGGGCAGCGATATGGTTATCTCCGTTGGCGGTGACGGTACAATGCTTAACACGGCTTACGAGGTTAGAAATTACGGCACACCGATACTAGGCGTAAATATTGGCAAACTTGGTTTCCTCGCCGAGTTTGATCTCGATACTTTCAGCCATTTTGTTAAGGAGATCAAATCCAGAAATTATGTGATAGATGAAAGAATGGCACTCGTTGCCGTTTGCAATGGAAATAAAGAAGAACTGTTTGCAATCAACGATATGGTGATCGATAAAGGGCAGTGGTCGAAGATGATTGAAATAACTATGAAAGTCGATAATGACTATGTAACCACATTTTCTGCTGACGGTATTATAGTTGCTACGCCTACGGGTTCAACAGGTTATTCTTTGTCTACCGGTGGACCGATTGTGAGCCCGAAAGCCGGTGCAATAACATTGAGTCCTATTGCACCGCACACTTTAACGATGCGGCCTTTGGTTTTATCGAGCCGTCAGAGTGTATCTCTCTTTATCAAGTCACCATTTAATGAAATTCGAATAAGTTTAGACGGGCAGAGAGTCAATTATTTTAAGTCGCCTTTAACTGTTGAAATAAAGAGAAGCGATAAGCCGGTTAAGTTGGTTCATTCTACCGAAACGGATTACTTCGAGATTTTAAGAAACAAACTATACTGGGGTTTGGATTTAAGAACTGAAAATAACAAAAAGTGAGTGGTATAATGAAGAAATTACTGTTGATAATTTTTGCCGTTTTGTTTGCAAACATAAATGCACAAACACAAGATAAATGTTCGCTAAAAGTTGATGTGAAATCCGGTCAACCGATGCTTGTCGGGATAATCGACAGGGAAGCTTTTGCCGACACGAATTTTGCATGGTGGTATAATTCCGGGTACGAAAATTACGATGTAGATTCAGTTTCATTGGATAAGATTCGAGACAAATTGAAAGACTATGAAATAAAAATTGTAATGGGCACGTGGTGCAGCGACAGCAGAAGAGAGGTACCAAGGTTTTTCAAAATTTTAGATTATCTTGATTATCCCAAAGATAAAGTGGAAATGGTAGCTGTTGATAGGGATTTAAAAAGTCCTGTAGGAGATGTTGACAAGTTGGATATCAAACGTATCCCGGATTTCATCCTTTCAACAGATTTTACGGAAGTTGGAAGAATAGTAGAATCTCCCAAGGAAACACTTGAAAAAGATTTGGATGCAATAATTCTTAAATAATTTTACGGATGGATTAGGGAGAAAAAAGAAGGGGTAGTTTTGCTACCCCTTTCTTTTAATTATCGACTGTTTCGTATTCAGGTATTTTTATTGTCTTAATGTTCTTGTAGTTCTTTGGTTTTTTAGACTGACCGTTTTTCTTATCCGAAACTTCGATTGTTATCGCCGTTTCTTTTGGTACGTCATCCTTTACATCGCGGTAGACATACACTTCATTCTTGTAATTACGCATAACAATCCGGTCTTCGTCTCTATGGAGTACATATTGCGGTAGAATCGGTATCTTACCGCCGCCGCCCGGTGCATCGATTACAAAATAGGGAATTGCAAGACCGCTTATGTGACCGCGCAGTTTATCCATTATTTCGAGACCCTTATCAATCGAAGTCCTGAAATGGCTTGCGCCTTTGGTTTCGTCAGCCATAAATAGATAATAAGGTTTAACGCGAATCTTGAGCAGTTTCAAAAACAGTTCTTTCAATACGTCCGGATTGTCGTTTACACCTTTCATCAATACAGCCTGGTTGCCAACCGGTATGCCGGAATTAACCAGCATCGAACATGCTTTTGTACTTTCGGGTGTAATTTCCCACGGATGATTGAAATGTGTATTAACGTATATCGGGTGATACTTCTTAATCATTTCGCAAAGTTTTGGTGTAATTCTTTGCGGAAGCACACACGGCATTTTGGTACCGAGACGAATAATTTCAATATGGGGAATCTCCCTTAGTCTCGCCAGGATTTTTTCCAGCATAACATCTGTTAACATTAACGGGTCACCGCCGGAGAGTATTACATCGCGGATTTCTTTATGCTGCTCGAGGTATTTGAAAGCCGATTCGAGTTGTTTCATGGAAATTTTATCTGAGTTGCCTACTTTTCTTTTTCGTGTGCAGAAACGGCAGTACATACCGCATTGACTTGTCGTGAGGAAAAGAGCCCTATCAGGGTAACGGTGTGTTATATTTGGTACCGGACTCATTTCGTCCTCATGGAGAGGGTCCTCAAACCCATCTATATCCTCAAGTTCTGCCTTATCCGGGACGCACTGTTTCCAGATCGGGTCGCCGGGATAACGGATCAGACCTAAATAATAAGGGTTAATGCGTGCTTGAAAGAATTCATCAAGGTCCTCCGCAACTTTTTTGTCGATCCCGAACTTTTCCGCAAGCTGATCGACAGTATGCACACTGTCGCGGATCATTTGCTGCCATAGTTCCATTGTTTTACCCTTTATGTTATTATGTATTTACCAAATACTATTAAGTTGTCGTTCTTTGTGTAGAAATCTTTTATTTCGGCTACAATTGAGTATTTATTCCTAAAATAAAAATTTCTTGTAGGCGAATAACTTTCCTTTGATGATGTTTCCGCCAATATCCATCTACCGTTTTTTTCTTTTACAAAATTTTCCGCATGATCTAAAAGTTCTTTGCCAATTCCTTTTTTCCTGGAATCGGGATCAACGACGATCCAGTACATGTCATAAACTCCATCCGTAAGTGCTCTCTTGCCGGTACAGTGATATCCTAAAATTTTACCATCTTCTTCGTAAACAAAAGTATTGTAATAATCATGTTCCGGTTTATTCAAAGTTTCGTCTATCAATTCAACAGCCACTTCTTTTTCTTCCTTGTTGAAGTTATCAGTCCTTTCTATTATGTCTACTATTTTTTGTCTGTCTTTAGACTGCAACTTGCGTATCATGTTTAATTCTCTTTAAGGCGAATGATGTTAGTGTAAAAAGCAATTTATCGTACGAATACCCGGCAGCAGCAGCCGATCTCACAAAACCGGCATCCGGTGATACATCCGGGTTCGGGTTTACTTCAATTACATACGGAGTGCCTTTTTTATCTAATCTTATATCTACTCTTGCGTAATCTCTGCATTCCATAGCGTAGTAAGATTCAAGAGCTGTTCTTTCAACTTTTTGTCGTATTGCGTCATCAAGTTTAGCCGGGCACTTAGGTTTGGTGTTGTTGAAGTAGACACTATCCTGCGACCATTTGGCTTCGTAGGTTACTATTTTTGGTAATCCGTCGGGAAGTCCGTCAAACCTGATCTCCGAAATAGGGAGTACCTCGCCGCCTAAAATGGAAACGTTCAGTTCGCGTCCTTTGATGTATTCCTCAATAATCACATCCTGTTTATATGAATCGAACAAGTAGGATAGTCTTTTTCTTAAAGAGTTAAAGTCGTTGACAACTGAATTCTCCGAAATCCCTATACTTGCATCTTCATTCAATAATTTTGCTATTACCGGGTAATTAAGTTTGACCTCGGACTCCTTCGGAGGTTTCTTATAAGGAATTGTCATATAACCCGGTGTTTTTATTCCGAACGAATTGAGAATTTGTTTAGTTCTCGATTTCTTCAAGCAATTCCCGAGGCAAGCTGGTGTATTTCCTGTATATGGGAATCCAAGTATATCGTACAGCCCGGCTATATAACTTTCGAAATTTGATCTTCCTTCGATCGACTCGACAAAGTTGACTATTGCATCCGGCGAGTAATTCAAAATATTTTTGATGTTGGTCTTGATGTTGTTACCCAGAGCGAGAGATTTCACTTCCGTAAAATGCATTTTAAGCGCATCTTCGATCGACGAGATCAGTTTGGAAAACTCACTTTCGGACAAATCAACGTTCTGCTCGGCACTTTGAAGCTCTTTTCCTATGTAGTTATCATAGAAACGAACGGGTTCGTTATAACAAACAAGTACTCTTGTGTCAAGTATCATAATAAATTGTGTCTTTTTGCCGCTGCAATTAAAACTTTATTGATCAATTCTTCGTACGCAATTCCGCTAGCCCTTGCTGCCTTCGGGAAACATGAGTTGTCGGACGGATCGGGTAGAACGCCCGGCAACGGATTAATTTCAATTATGTTCGGCTCGCCTTTGGAGTCCAATCTTATATCGATTCGGCTCCAATCTTTGCATCGTAAAGTTTTATAAGCTTTTAAAGCAATACCTTTTATTTTGTCTTCAAGCTGTTTGTCGACTTTTGCAGGGCATGTGAAGATATCGAGAGGGTTTGCACGGGTATCGTGGACCCACTTTGCTTCAAAAGAATAAACCGGTAAGATACCTTCAGGCAGTTCACTAAAGTTCAATTCAACTATAGGAAGCACTTCCGTGTCGCCGTCGTTTCCTAGAAGGGCAACTGTAAATTCTCTTCCCGGTAAATATTCTTCAATTACACATGGTTGATTGTAAGTTTCAAGGCATTGCTGTAATCTTTCTCTCAGTTCCGAATCGCTGCGGATAAAAGAGTTGTTAAAAATTCCCTTGCCGGAACCTTCTCCGACCGGTTTTATAAACAAGGGGAACTCCAATCCGTGGTTTTCAATGTCCGAAAGCGATTCGGCTCTTAAAAATTTTGCCGTCGGGATGCCGTGGTATAATAAAATTTCTTTTGTCCTGGTTTTGTCGAGGCAGATAGCCATGGTTAGAGGGTCCGATCCGGTGTAAGGTATCTTGAGCATGTCGAGCATGGCGGGAATTTGCGCCTCCCTGCTTAAGCCGTTGGCGCATTCGGCAAAGTTAAAGACAATATCGGGACGGACTTCCTTAAATTTTTCATATGCATCTTCGTTCGCTTCGACTATTGTAACGTCATGAAACAGTTCTAGAGAAGTTTTTATGGAGTTGATTGTCTCAATAGTATCCCATTCGGCATAAACATCATTGTAAGAAACGGTGGCTTCGGTTTGAGGTGAGAGAGGTGCGTACTCGAAAGAGCTTTCTTCTTCCGGTTTTAAATTGTAAGTAAGAACAACTTTCAATTTTTTATTTGGTATAAAGGAACTGATACAGAATTCCTAAAAAATTTTTTATGCAATATAACTTTTTAAAATTCATATGCAACATTTTTCCGAAAAAAAATTTTCTGAAAAATTTTCGGAGTCGGAGGTAAGAGAAAAATTTTTTACGCGATGCGGGAGAATTTAAAACGTGTAGAGTAGTTCTCGACAAGATTTTTTTTGACGAGAGAATTTTTTTCTTCTTGAAATTTGCTATCGCTCTCAATTAAGTCGAACGCAGTTTGCTTCGCGTCACTTATAACATCAATGTCGGAAATGATATCTGTATACTTTAAACCGGGCAGGCCGCTTTGCTTTGTCCCGAAAATATCTCCGGGTCCTCTAAGTTTGAGATCTATCTCGGAAAGATCGAACCCGCTAGAGTACTTTGTCATTGCATTCAGCCTGATGATTGACTTATGCTTTTCAATCTGAACCGGCGACATATACTCGAAATTGAAATCAAATTGGCTTGATTTGACTGCAAATTCATTTTTTGTGATCAGTATACAGTAAGCCTGCTCTTTGCCGCGACCGACCCTCCCTCTAAGCTGGTGAAGCTGTGACAATCCGAATCTAAACGCATCGTTAATAACCATGATATTGGCATCCGGTATGTCGATACCGACTTCTATTACCGTCGTTGAAACCAGAACGTCATATTCTTTGTTGGCGAACCTGTACATAACTTCTTCCTTCTCTTTCCAGTTCATCCGCCCGTGGATCAGGCAAACCCTTACTTCCCGTAAATAAGAATCCTTCAAGTCGTTGAAGTAAGTCTCGGCGGCTTTCAAATCCATCTTTTCAGATTCCTCAACGAGGGGATAGACGAGAAAAGTTTGACATCCTTCCTTTGCTTTGGATTTAATGAAATTATAAATCTCCGGCAATTTGCTTTCGCTTCTCAAGTATGTCTTAATCGGTTTTCTGTTAGCCGGCATCTGTTTGATTGTAGAGACATCCAGATCGCCGTATAACGTCATTGACAAAGTTCGGGGGATTGGAGTAGCCGTCATTACCAAAACGTTGGGAGCAAAGCCCTTTTCAATTAATTGAGCGCGCTGTACGACGCCGAACCGGTGCTGCTCATCGATTACGGCTAAACCGAGTTTATGGTAGGCCACATTTTCTTCAATAAGTGCATGTGTACCGATTACGAGGTCCGCTTTGCCGGATTTAATTTCCTCAAGGACTTTTGTTCTTTCTTTTTTAGTTTGTCCGCCGATAAGCAAAACAGTTGTGGTATCCAAATCTTTTAGTAGAGAGCTAATGTTTTTATGATGCTGGTCGGCGAGGATTTCGGTTGGAACCATTAAAACAGACTGATAGCTGTTAATTTTAGCAATCATCATTGAAATTAAAGCTACGATGGTTTTCCCGCTGCCGACGTCGCCCTGCAAGAGCCGGTTCATCGGTTTCCGGCTTTCCAAATCTTTTCTGATTTCACTCAAGACATAAAGCTGATCTTTGGTCAGTTCGAATGGGAGTCGTTTCAAAACATCCTTTATCGGTCCGGGTTT
>CAZRIQ010000076.1:0-8541 GCA_964600175.1 uncultured Melioribacter sp.
ATTACTATTGAAACCAAGATACAAACATGCAACCATCTAGCATTACTCTTTGCCCTATGCGCTTTGCGCTCTGCTTTTTACTGCTCTTTCATTCATTGTGCGATATTCGAGTTACATTCATACCGAAAAATTTCAACACAAGGTCTGTTCCGAAAGCCATAACCGAACCCAATAATGCCATTACCAAAGTAACAACGATTGCATAGAGAGTTCTATCATTATTATAAGTTTCGGCAATCCACAGATTGATCCCGGAAAGATCTCTCGTGTCTATCTTCTTATCTAGCGCAGTTTCCTGTTTACCGCCCCCTTCGCCTGCATAAGAAAAAGTATTATAGGCACAGGCAAACATCAAGCATAAAGTAAGCAATACAATTAATTTCTTTAGCGACATGATTCACCCTAATTTATTTGTTTTATTGTTTTGTATTTAGACAACTTAAAATATAACAACACGTTCATTTACTAACTCCTTAAAAGTTTTTCCCTTCTTACTTCCGTGAAAAGCTTTGTGCAAATAACCAACGTCATTAGAACCGAAGCACCGATAACAAGAACCCCTGCAATATCGGAATAAATAGAAATATTCGTCATCTTATATATTTGCTCAATCACTACCGAAACACCTGCAAATGCAATCATAATTGCAAATAGAAGTCTTATTCCGTAACCGCGGATATATTTAACAGCTGTTACTCCCAACTGTGCCCCTATTGAAGCGCCGAGAAGCATAAAAAATGCGGCAACGATTTCTACTCTTCCTTTAAGGGCGTAAGTCAAACATCCGTAAGCACCACTAAATAATACGCTCATCAGATCGGTGCCCACTGCAATAGCGGTAGGACAACCAATCAAATAAACCAGAGCCGGCATTCTTATAAATCCTCCGCCGACACCCATAAACCCGGAAAGAAACCCGGTGACGAAAAAAATAAAAAGAACAATCCAGAGTGAAACCGATTCAATTCCCGAAGTCGGAAACGAAACCATCGGCGGAATTTTAATTTTATGAAGTCTTTTCGACAAAGGAATTTTTTTTCGCTTCGGTTTCTTCTCTTTCGATTTTGAATTATCCTTCGGCAAATCAATTTGTGAAGGACGAACAACAAAATAATCGTACATCATAAAAATTGAAAGTCCAAGTAAGAGAACAATATAACTCCAACGAACGATAGAACCTACATTTCCAACTTTCTCTAACATCATAACAATTTGCGAACCTCCTTCCACACCAAGAATTGACGCCACAATCGAAGTCAGTCCGAGTTTCCAATCCACATTTCCCATCTTGCTGTGCTTCTTGGTAGCAACTATCGATTTGCCGAAAATATGTGCAAGATCGGTTCCGATAGCATACGACATGTGAAACCCGAAAATATTCAAAGCCGGTGTTACAATCCATGCACCTCCCACACCAAAAAATCCACCCAGAACCCCTACGCAAAACCCGATAAGAATTAAAAGCAAAACATTAAATTCGATTCCTGCAACCGGTAACGTAATATTGAAGATGTCCATATAAATATTCTCCGTTGTAAAGAAAAATATTATAGTACTTCCGAGTCTATAAGTCCAAACTAATTCGAAAGAAATTTCTTAAGAATTAGAAGAGACCAATCAACTTCTTCTTTCCTTTCTGGATTCCAATATAAGTCTCGTAATAATCATGAGGGTCATGAAAACAGCTGTTCCCATCAAGACTATTCCCGCAATACTCTGAAAGAACTGCACATTAGATATCTTATAGATTTGTTCGAGCGCAATCGAACAACCGGCAAAAACAATCATTATAGCAAACAACAACCTTATTCCATACCCCTTTATATACTTAACCGCAGTAGCTCCAATCTGGGCACCAATCGAAGCGCCAATCAGCATGAAAAATGCTGCAATAAATTCAACACGACCTTTAAGAGCATAAGTGAAACATCCGTAAGCACCGGCAAAAAGTATACTCATTAAATCGGTTCCAACAGCAATTACCGTAGGAACTCCTATCAAATAAACCAATGCAGGCATTCTTATAAATCCTCCGCCTACACCTAAAAACCCAGAAAGAAAACCTGTAAATAAAAATACCGCTAAAATTATCCATAATGAAACCGCCTTAATATCTGACGCAGGAAAAGAAATCATCGGCGGAAGATTAATTTTATGAAGTCTTTCAGCAATTTTACTTCTGCCTGTTTTCCTCTCATCAACGGGCTGTTTATTGTTTTTGCCTGAGGACTTTCTACTACTTTTAGGATTCAACACAAAATAATCATAGAACATAAGTGAACTAAGTCCCAGCATAAGAAAAAGATAACACCATCTTACAATAGAACCGACATCACCGGCTTTTTCCAAAACGAGTACAACTTGAGAACCAATCTCCAACCCTACAATCGAAACCAAAATTGAAATCCAGCCGAGTTTCCAATCGATGTTTCCCATTTTGTGATGCTTTTTTGTAGCGCCTATGGACTGCCCGAAAATATTTGCAAGGTCCGTTCCTATTGCATAAGCCATATGAAATCCGAAAATGTTTAAAGCCGGCGTAACAATCCAGCCGCCGCCTACACCGAAAAACCCTCCCAGCACACCGACACAAAATCCAATTAAAATTAATAAAAGAACATTGAACTCAATTCCCGCTACCGGTAAGTATAATTCAAATATGTCCATGTTTTCACTTTTATTTGTGAGTTAATCTTTTTAATCGACTTTGTCTTTTCTCTCTTTTCTAAACTCTATTAAAAGTTTACCTATAATTACCATAGACATTGTTAATGCGGTTCCCATTAGAACAATTCCTGCAAGGGACTGGAAAAATTGATGCATTGTTATCTTGTAAAACTGTTCGGTTGCAACGGAAAGTCCTGCAAATATAATCATGATTGAAAAAAGCAATCTTATTCCGTAACCTTTTATATATCTAACAGCAGTGGAACCTACTTGCGCACCGATAGAAGCACCGATAAGCATAATAAAAGCAGCTATTAATTCTACACGTCCTTTAAGAGCATAAGTAAAACAACCGTATGCACCGCTAAAAAGAACGGTTATCAGACTGGTTCCAACGGCTACGGCAGTAGGTAACCCGATTAAATAGACTAAAGCCGGCATTATTATAAATCCGCCGCCTACACCGAGAAACCCTGAGAGAAACCCGGTAAATAAAAAAACAAGAAAGATAACCCAGAGCGATACACCTTCAATATCCGAAGCAGGAAAAGAAATCATAGGCGGTAAATTCAGCTTATGAAGTTTCTGCGCCAGCTTACTTCGTTCCGGTTTTATTTTTGTACCGGGAGCTCTTTTAAGTTCTTCCTCTATGTATCTCATTTGTTTGGGATGTACCACGAAATAATCATACAACATATAACAACCAAGAGCCGTAAGAAGCAGCATATAACACCACCTGACAATCATACCTACATCGCCTTCTTTTTCCAATGCAATTATTACTTCGGAACCAATCTCCAACCCTATTATAGAAGTTATGATTGAAATGAGACCCAGCTTCCAATCTATGTTGCCCATCTTTTGATGCTTCTTTACGGCGCCGATTGACTGACCAAATATGTTTGAAAGATCGGTGCCGATAGCGAAGGCCATATGGAATCCAAAAATGTTTAATGCAGGTGTTACAATCCAGCCTCCTCCCACACCGAAAAAGCCGCCAAGCACACCGACGCAAAATCCAATTAATAGTAATAAAAGAACGTTAAATTCAATTCCTGCAACCGGTAAGTAAATATTGAAGATATCCATGTTCTTCCAAATTGTAATTAAATATCCTTATTCCAGTTTTTACCCAGCGCTCTCTTTTTTAAATTCAATTATTAGTTTCGCAATAATTATTATCGTCATTGTTAACGCCGTTCCTACCAATACGATTCCGGATATAGTTTTAAAAAACGGCTTCGTTGTCATCTTATAGAATTGTTCTGTTATAACGGAAAAACTGGTGAAGATTATCATTACTGCAAACAGTAGCCTGATTCCGTATCCTTTAATAAATTTGACCGCGGTAGCACCAATTTGTGCTCCTATCGATGCACCGAGTAGCATAAAAACGGCAGCAAATACTTCTACCCTGCCTTCCAATGCGTAAGTAAAACATCCAAATGCTGCAGTTGCAAGAACGGTAATTAAAGATGTACCGACAGCTATGATTGTCGGCAAACCAATTAAATATACAAGCGTGGGGAGGATAATGAACCCACCGCCGATTCCTAAAATTCCCGAAAGAAATCCCGTACATAAAAAAACGATTATGACTACCCAAAACGAGACTCTCTCGACATTAGATTTTGGAAAAGAAATCATCGGAGGTAGATTTATATTATGGAGTTTCTCTGCTAATCCATTGTGTACAGTATTACGCTTTGTGCCTGAAGCATTGGCAAGTTCTTTTTCTTTCATTCGCTTCAATTGCCGCTCATGCAAAACAAAATAATCGTAGAACATAAATAAGCCCAGACCTGCAAGGAAAACTATATAACACCACCTTATAATTGGGCCCACTTCTCCCGCTTTCTCCAAAGCGATTACGACTCTGGAACCGGCTTCAAAACCAAGTAACGAAGTAACAATTGAAAAAGCTCCCAGCTTCCAATCAACATTACCCATTTTTTGATGTTTTCTTATCGCTCCTATTGATTGCCCGAATATATCGGAAAGACCTGTGCCTATAGCAAAAGCCATATGAAATCCGAAAATGTTAAGTGCCGGCGTAATAATCCACCCTCCGCCAACGCCGAAAAATCCCCCGATAACTCCAACACAAAATCCAATCAATAATAATAACAGAACATTAAAATGAATTCCGGCAACAGGTAAATAGATGCGAAAAATATCCATGTTTTTCCCTGCCTGTTCAGTTAAGCTCTTTAATTGATTTTGAATTTTCTCTTCTTTCTTTTCTCGACTCTATAACAAGCTTACCAATAATTATTGTAGTCATGACCATGGCTGTTCCCATCAAAATAATTTCAGCAAGAGTTTGGAAAAAAAGTTTTTGAGTCATCTTATAAAATTGCTCTACGGTAACGGATAATCCGGCAAAAACAATCATGATTGCAAACAGCAGTCTTATTCCGTATCCCTTAATATATTTAACAGCGGTTGCACCTATCTGTGCACCTACCGAGGCACCTATCAACAGAATGACGGCTGCTATTAATTCTACACGACCGTTAAGAGCATATATAAAACATCCGTAAGCGGAACTAAATAGAACTGTGATTAGACTTGTACCTACAGCAATAATAGTCGGAAGCCCAATTAAATAGACAAGAGTTGGCATAATTATGAATCCGCCGCCGATGCCGAGTAGCCCTGAGAAAAAACCGGTGAACAAAAAAATTATTATAATTATCCAAAGCGAAACCGACTCGATTTGTGAAATGGGGAATGAAATCATAGGGGGGAGTTTTATCTCATAAAGTCTTTCGGCTATTTTGCTTCGTTCCGGCTGTATTTCATTGACCGGTGTACCGGCAGATGCTTCTCCATTCCGCAATTGTTGTTTTTGCAATACGAAATAATCATAAAACATGAAAGCACCTAAACCCGAAAGAAATAATACATAACACCATCTAATAATTTCTCCAACATTGCCAGTTTTCTCTAAAGCAAGAACGACCTGCGAACCGATTTCAAACCCGACGACAGAAACAGTGATGGAAATAAATCCCAGCTTCCAATCGATGTTTCCCATTTTATGATGTCTTTTTGCCGCCCCTAAGGATTGCCCGAATATGTTGGAAAGACACGTTCCTATGGCATAAGCCATATGAAATCCAAAAATGTTTAAGGCAGGGGTAACAAACCAACCTCCTCCTTCACCAAAAAATCCCGCAATAACTCCGACGCAAAATCCTATCAAAACCAATAGCAAAGCATTGAAATGAATTCCGGCAACCGGCAAATAGATACTGAATATGTTCATTTGTTCTTGTGGTCAAACAAACCGCAAATGGAATCGCAAATTGTTTTAACCGTATTATTATCCGTCACTTTTATATTTATAATATCTCTTCTAATAAGAGCGTTTGCCGTAGTTTGATTAACCGCCAGCGATATACCGCGTTTCAATACTTCTACCGAAGTTTCAAATCCCAAAACATTAAAGAAATTTTCGACCGCCGAAGGAGACGTAAAGATAAACAGATCGGCACCGTTTTTCTCAATATCATCGATGAGTTCGATTTCCGAAGATTTACTTGGAAAAGAATATAACGCTTCCTGTTCAGGAGTCTCTATCCTGCATTCGTTCAATTCCTGAAGCAATATATCATAAGAAAAGTCTTTTTTAATACTCAAGGAATTGTCTACATCAACTTTAATTCTTGTTGATGTTACACCAAGATGGACTCCGTTGGAAGATTTTCTAAGACCTATTTCGGGAAACCTGACTAGAGTTTCATCAATAGGGAATAATAAAATCTCGCCGCCGAGATCATAAAGCATATTATATAATTCTTTAGAGTAACGATTGGAGCCTACAAGAACAACCCGCTTATTGAACAGTAATTTTTTCTCGTACCAGGAAACTTTTTCCCTCAACGCAACTGTTGGACTTATTAAAATAATGGCCGGTGCATGGAAATTTTTCTTCTTAAATTCCATTGCAATCTTATCCAGCTTCGCAGTAATTGTTCTTTGCTTCGGCAACGTACCGTTTTCTATAACGGCAACTGGCATCGCAGGGTCCATTCCGTACTTTATAAGTTCGTTACTAATTTTTTCAATTCTTGAAGCGCCCATATAAATAACGAGTGCCGAATTTTTAAGCTTTGCGAGTCTTTTCCAGTCTACTTGTGTCTCTGGTTTTTCGGGACACTCATGAGCAGTTATTAGAACACATTGAGTAATCAGTCCTCTTTGAGTGATGGGAATACCGCTGTAGATGGGCACCGAAAGACCCGACGTAATACCCGGTATTATTTCGAAATCTATGTCGGCTTTATTTAGTGCAATGGCTTCTTCGGAACCCCTTCCAAAAACAAAAGGATTGCCTCCCTTCAAGCGAACAACATTATGACCGAGTTTGGATTTATTAATAAGAATTTCGGCTATGTGTTCCTGTTCAATAGGATGGTAGCCCGACTCCTTTCCAACAAAGATTTTCTCACACTCTTTTTTGCAGTATGACAACAAATCATTATTGATCAGTCTGTCATAAACAACAACGTCCGCCTGCTTTAATTTCTCCATTGCCTTGACGGTAATAAGACCCGGGTCACCTGGTCCCGCACCTACAAGGTAAACCTTCCCGTATTCGAATTTCATTTCTCTTTTATAACCATTTTTATAATTACAGATGTTTCAACACGTTAATTATTAAGAATGTCGCTGTTGCGACAAATATGATTAAGAAAATTATAATTAGAATATCTGCACCGAAATCGTTCTTAGTCGATACTGCCTGCTCGCGAGTCAATATACTATTGATTATTTCAAGAGTTCTTCTTCCGAGTTTTTTGAATTGATCGTCGTACTTCAAAATTTCCGCTTCATCCAATTTGCTCGATTGAATTTCATGGAAAAATTTGTTGTACGCATCCGACATTTCGGAATAGTTGGATTTTATTTCGCTGGTCTCTTCGGCAGTCAGAGCTTTCATCCCGACCAACTCACCTACCAACTGATGGAAGTCTTCTTTTGCCTTCTGCCACCGGAGATATCTTTGCTGCGAATAACCTCGGATTAAAAGATTTTTCTCTTCTCTTCTGAGTTGAAGCTCTGCCTCTTTGAACAAATGAACCTTCTCGATAATCGTGTTGCTCTTCTCAACTTTTTGCGTTAAAATCCATCCTAAAACACCGGTACCGAAAATCAAAAGAGTCATTACCGAAAACGTGATAATAATTTTTTTCTTCAATAATTTTTTAGAATCTTCCATGAACATTCTCCCGGAAAAAGTTTTAAAATCAATCAAACTCTTTTAGGATTTTCTGTACGTGTTTATGTGAATTTCCCTTCCCTTTCTCAGCCAGCATTTTTTCCCAATCGACCGCAGTAAATTTTTTGAACATCTTTGTTTTCTTTTTTGCCGAACTGCCATTCGCGCGCTCCAATAAATGTTTTCTAAAATCGGCTGCCAAATCAATAACATCTTTATATACGGGTGAAACGAACTTCTCTAATTTTCTCTTCATTTCTTTAACATAAAACGGAGCTTTGCCCTGGGAAGAAATTGAAATTGTTAAACTCCCCCGTTTTATATTTGCAGGTAAAATGAAGTCACATAAAGCAGGTGAATCGACAACGTTTATAAGAACGCCTGCCTGTGTGCAATCATCATACACATTCTTATTTATCTTTTCATTATCCGTTGCGCTAAAAACTATCTTAAAATTTTCAAGGTATTCTTTCGCGTAAGATTTTTTAACTATTTTGATTTTTTTTTCCTTTGATAAATCACCTAATTCTTCACAAACTTTGGGAGAGATAACGGTTACATCGGCACCAAAATCCAGAAGAGATTGTACTTTTCGACGGGCAACTTCCCCGCCACCAACTACCAGACAAGGAAGTTTCTGAAGACTT
>CAZRIQ010000077.1:0-8497 GCA_964600175.1 uncultured Melioribacter sp.
CGGGGATTGGGTTAATACAGGGTTACCATCTACAATTGAGAGTGCAGTTTTAAGCGGACGGTTGGCGGTAGAAAGAATAATTAATTAAATTAGTATAGACATTGTTATAGAATACAGGCTTAACTATATAGATACACGATTTAGTTTTTTCGTGACTTTACTACATTCTTAATTAAGGAGATATAAATAATGTCTGCTCTCAAAAACAAACTCGCACAAAAAATTAATGAATGGCGACCCCGCACTGCAAAACTGGCTAAGGAATTCGGCAATGTAAAAATCGGCGAAGTGACCATTGGTCAGGCGATTGGTGGAATGCGCGGAGTGAAGAGTCTCGTTACTGATATTTCTTATCTTGATCCCTTTGAAGGCATAAGATTTAGAGGCTTCACAATTCCCGAAGTTCTTGAAAAATTACCAAAAGATTCCAGATTCGAAATGCCCTTTGTTGAAAGTTTTTTCCACTTGCTGTTGACCGGTGATATTCCGAACGACAAAGAAATTCAAGAAGTTAGTGAAGAATTTAACCAACGGAAAAAAGTACCCCAGTATGTTTTTGATATACTGCGTGCGATGCCGCGCGATACCCATCCAATGACTATGTTTTCGGCTGCAATTCTTGCGATGCAGAGAGAATCTGTTTTTGTTAAAAAGTATCACGAAGGCATAAGCAAAATGGATTATTGGGATCCGTATTATGAGGATGCGATGAATCTCCTGGCAAAGCTTCCCGAAATCGCAGCTTTCATCTATAGACTTAAATATAAGAACGACGAAATTATCCCGCCCGATCCCAAGTTGGATTTCGGAGGTAATTTCGCTCACATGATGGGAATCCCAAAACCATATGACGATGTTGCCCGTTTGTATTTTATTCTTCACAGCGATCATGAAAGCGGGAACGTCAGTGCTCATACCGGGCATCTTGTAGCAAGTGCTCTTTCAGATATTTATTATGCTATCTCTGCCATGCTCGACGGTTTAGCCGGTCCGCTGCATGGTCTTGCAAATGAAGAAGTATTAAGATGGATTCAGGGTGTTATGGATAAGATGGGAGGCAAAGTCCCGACAGAAGAAGAAATGAAACAATTTGTTTGGGATACATTAAAGGGCGGACAGGTTGTTCCGGGATTTGGACATGCAGTGCTTAGAAAAACAGATCCTCGTTATATGGCGCAGAGAGAATTTTGTTTGAAGCATCTACCCGACGACCTGATCTTTAAATATGTCGATGCTCTTTTCAAAGTTGTTCCACCGATTCTTGTAGAACAAGGAAAAGCAAAAAATCCATGGCCGAACGTCGATGCTCAATCCGGTGTAATTCAGTGGTTCTACGGTTTACGTGAATATGAATTTTACACAGTTCTGTTTGGTATTGGTCGCGCACTTGGCGTTTGTTCAAACATTGTATGGGCGAGAGCTTTGGGTTATCCTATCGAGAGACCGAAATCTCTTACGACCGCAATGCTTGAGGAAGCTGCCGGAATTAAAAAGTAAGATTAGAAGTATATTCTTTTTAAGAGCCGCCGAACAGCGGCTCTTTTTTTATATACTGTGCATTTGTTAATTCATTTGACTATTTTATTTGCAATTCAAAACGGTAATAATTATTAGATGAAAAAATCCAGAATTTTTATAACTGTTTTTTTTGTAGTTATCGCTACAGTGATTCTTACTTTAACGATAAATGCTTTACTGCAAAGGCAGAATATTCCTGTGACGAATGAACTTCCCGAGAATTATAAAATTGAAATGCCGCCGGTTCCCAAGTCTCTTGAATTCTGCGATGAGAAAGTTCCACTTAACGATATTGAAGTAAGAGAAAGAATCGAAAGAGAATTTATAGTTAATACTTATTGGCATTCCTCTACAATTCAAATTTTGAAGAAGTCGACAAGATGGTTTCCACTTATTGAGGAAGTGTTAAAGAAAAACAGTGTGCCGGACGACTTCAAATATCTATGTGTTGCCGAAAGCAACCTGTCGAATGTTGCTTCATTTGCCGGTGCAGAAGGCTTTTGGCAGTTCATCGAAAAGACTGCCAAGTATTACGGTTTAGAGGTAACAAAAGAGGTTGACGAAAGATATAATGTTGAGAAATCGACCCAAGCTGCATGTGCATATTTAAATGAAGCTTATCAAAAATATGGAAGTTGGACGATGGCTGCCGCTTCATTCAATACCGGTTTCGATAATTTAGACACGCAGATCGCAAGGCAGAAATCGGATTATTATTATAATCTTGTTCTTAACGATGAAACCTCAAGATATATTTTTAGAGTGCTGGCGATAAAAGAAATTTTACTTAACCCGGAGGATTACGGTTTTTATCTGAGACCGGAAGATTATTATCAGCCTATTCCAACGGAAGAAATTAGAGTTACAAGTTCCATAAATCATCTTGCCGATTTTGCTGCAAGACATAAAATCAATTACAAATATTTGAAGTATTTCAATCCGTGGTTAAGAGATAATTATCTTCCGGTAAAAAGGGGAAAGATCTACTTTATTAAGATTCCTAAACCCGGATCGGTCACAATAATTCCGGATCGAAATGAATAGCCTCTCCGAAAATCTTTCTAAGATTGTAACGATTATTTTTGCCGGAAAGAGTGCATTGTCGACCGGTGAAATCGAAAATCTCATCAAAGATTTTGACAAAAGCCTAAGTAAAATTGTTGGTACAAACGGTTTAAGTCAAAACGATATTGCGCAGAAAACACATCAAATTTTTTCGAATTTGTTTCCATCAGACTTTTATAAAGATTTTGCACGAACGATTGATGTTGAAAGCTATTTCCGATTCGGAGAATATTTGAAGCAAGATATCCGCGATGAATCCGGTTATATTAAATCGATTATTCATGAATACCTTGACCTTTTTAGAGTTTCCGGATTTTTAACAAGGATCTACAACGATAAGAGATGGGAAAAAACTGTCCTTGATTTAATAGAGAAATCAGACTTTGTGACTGGAGTATTATTCGAACAAAGAGTTAGGGACTATGAAAATAAAACACTCTTCAAATTAATTGAGAATGAAAAAGTAATCCGGCTAAAGTGGAAAGAAATCAAAAGTCTGGTTGATAATTACTCGAAAGCGCTCATTTCAATCTTATCACTTGAAAATGCTGAAAATGACTTGGTTGCATTTTCAATGGAAAACGGTCTCGAAACAGCGCTGCTTGACATTGCTTGCTTATCAAGCGGTATTCCAAATGTGATGGTTCCGGCGAATTCGGTGCCGCAACATATTTCGTTTATTCTGAATCAAACCAAAGCTTCAATATTGTTTATTACCAATGAAAAAGAGCTAATTAAAATTCGTTTGATCAAAGACGAACTGAAATACCTCAAGAAAGTTATTCTGGTAAAAGGATCGAGTGCTGACGACTGGGTCATTTCTTTTGGTGAATTTTTATCTCTGACAATTGAAAACGGAGATGAGAAATTAAGAACCAGAAAAGAATCCGTTACAACGGAATCACTCTCGACGATAATGTACACTTCCGGTACCACCGGCGATCCAAAAGGAATAATGTTTTCCCAAAAGAATATTGTTTATAAACGTTTCTGCAGAGCGATGGCAATTCCCGGAATAAGTGAGGAAGACAGGTTCCTCGCGTATCTTCCTTTGTATCATACGTTCGGAAGATACTTCGAATTGTTTGGCTCAATATTTTGGGGAGCCGAATACTGCTTTATGGAAAATCCTTCCGTCGAAACAATGACTGAAAACATGAAAATGATTCAGCCCACAATATTCATTAGCATTCCAAAAAAATGGATGCAGCTTTTCGAGTTCATCTCTTCAAAAGTAAACATTGAAACTGCCGAACATGAAGAAATAGAAGCAGTGATAAAAGATGTAAAGGGCGGAAGTCTAAGGTGGGGACTGTCGGCAGCCGGCTATCTGCCGCCGGATATTTTTGTTTTCTTTCAACGTTACGGAATTGAATTAATGAGCGGGTTTGGAATGACTGAAGCAACCGGTGGTATAACTATGACGCCGCCCGGAAAATATGTTGAGGACTCTCTCGGCGAAGCTTTGCCGGGAATAGAAATAAAAATTTCCGACGATGGCGAATTACTGATTAGAGGTGCGTATGTAATGCTCGGTTATTTCGGACAGGAAAAAGAAAAAACTTTTGACAAAGACGGCTGGCTCAAAACGGGCGATGTTATGGAAATGGATTCGAACGGGTACATCGAGATTGTAGATCGGAAAAAAGAGATTTATAAAAACATAAAGGGCGAAACTATTGCCCCGCAGAAAATTGAAAATTACTTCCGCGATTTTGAATTCATAAATCAGGTGTTTCTTGTGGGGGATCATCGACCGTTTAACACTTTGCTCATCAACCCAGATAAAGAGTTTGAACAGAAGGTTCTTTCCAAAATGACTGCCCAGCAGAAACAGGAATATTTCTCGTCAACTATTGTTTCGGTTAATAAATTTTTGTCGCCCTTTGAGCGAATAGTTGATTTCCGTCTTGTTGATCGTCCGTTTTCGCTTGAGTACGGTGAATTGACCCCGAAGAGTACTTATAAAAGGCGCGTCATTGAAAAGAACTTTAAAACGCTGATTGATACGATGTATATCAAACCGCACACTCAAATTGACGTTGGCGGTTTGGAGGTTTGGATGCCGAATTGGTTCCTTAGGGAAAAAGGAAGTTTGAGCAGAGATGTTGAAAGTAAAAACGGCTGCCTCGTAATTCCCGAACTCAATCTTACTTTGAAAATAGAGAAGGGCGACGGAAACATCGTAACAATCGGCAGTTTTAAATACCTGGTCACCTCCGATCATATTGATCTGCAATCAATTTTTACAAATCCGTTGTTATGGGTAGGCAATTTTGAACTGATAGAATTTACCGGCGAATCAATTATAGAATGGGTTAGGCAGATTCATCACGACAAAAATATAAATTTCTATTTGCCGTGTGAAAGTAAAAGAGAATTTTCGTCACTTCTTGGTTCATTCGAAAAGATCATTGAATCGGAAGAGTATTCTCTGAGGGGAATGAACTATGCTGCATTGCTTTTGCAATCGGGAGAGGGAAATGAAGCGAATGCCGGATTGAGTTATGTTAAAAAGGTCTTAAAAGATTCATCGTTGCCGGTTTACAAACTCGCACTTGATATAATTCAGCGACCGTGTTTGAGCAAAACAATCGATCTTCGAAAGGAAATGTTTTCAACAGCATTAACAGCAAAACAAAATTTAAATCTTTTACAATTGTTCAAAACCTTCCTTGAATACGATTTCGATTTGCTGGATGACGGATTGATTCAAGATGTGGTGAAAAGTTCTCGCGATGTTGATCTGATATCAATCTTAGAAAATTTAATTGATGAGAAACTCAGGGAAAGTATTAAATCGTTTAAGCAGACATATATTCCTTCCTTATTAAGTTTGCTTAGAATTTTCGGAGTCAATCACCCGGCTTCCTACGAGTGGACACGTCAGACTATTGTTAAATACCAGATCAGGAAAGATTTCCCCGAATTATCCCGGTTGGCACTTGAGAATAGAAATTCGTTAAGAGACGGTTTTAGAAACTGGCTCGGTCCGAATCAATCGATTGCCGTTGATCCCGAAACGGGTGAGGAATATACATGGGGCGACGTTATTACTTTCGACGACAATATTGATCTCAGCGACAAAGAAATTATTGTAGAAACGATTATCGATACGCCGGCTCTTAGAGAAGCGATATTCCTTTTCTCACACGGTAAACTTATAAGGCTGGACGACATAGTTCCGTACGGTATTTGGGTGAGTCATTTGCGAAGTTACCATGATAAATCTGTGTATCGTATTTCGATTCAGACACGTTATTACGGCGGCTTCGATCTTGTTCTTAATATCAATAAAAAGTTATCTAAAGAGAGTATTCGTGAAGAAATAAATTGGCAGGTACTTGCCGGTACAAGACATTTCTTTCAAGAATTGGTTGAAGACTTCGGCGGTTATTGGGAACACTATGATATGTGGACCGGGAAGTTTGTCCCGGGCGACACGGTTAAAAAACTTATTCAGAAAGAGTTAAGGAGAAAAGATGAGGCTGCAACGGAAAGACTGGTTTTAGTCTGGCCGTTTTTTATTTGGAATGCAGCGGCAGCTTACTGTAATTTTTTACGTTTGACAGGATACAAACTTCAACTCACCGATCCTTCGCCTGATAATTTTATTATTCCTTTGCACGATTATCAGACCGGTACCAAAGTAGTCTCGTTTTCCGAAAGAGGTGAGTTTAAGTCTACACTTAGTTTCTTGTTGGATTTTTATAACGGGTTTGTCCTGGCAGTTGAAAGTGAATTTCCCGTTTTGAAGATTAGATCGGTATGGTCTTATATTTTCTCCGGTGTGTTGAATACCGAAGGAGAAGAAGGCGGTTTGAAACTTTTACTTCAACTGAAAGAAGAAATAAGTAAAACAAAGAAGGATGAAACGCTTAAAGGTTTGGAAAAGGAATTAAACTCATTCATCAAGCAGATTGAGAACTACGGTTACATTCCCAAACAATTATACTTTGCAATATTAAGATTTAATAGGTGGTATACGATTAACAGAGATGCTGATTTCAGTGCCCAGGCAACTATGATGTACGACCTTTACGAAACATATTATCTACCCGATCTTGAAAAACATTTCTCCGAAACCCGGATTAGGTTTTTCCTTGAATCCGTTTTTAAGGAATCGATCCCGTCGTTTAAGAATGAACTCAACAATATTATGAAACAGCAGAAGCTGAATAAGATTACCAAAGAGGAAGCTACGGCCCGGCTGACAAATCTCCAGGCTGAATTTAGTTTATCGGAAAAAGAGATTTTCTTCTTGACACGACTTACTTACCCGTTCCTTAAACCGACGGATTCGGCAACCATAATTAAAATTAAATCCGAAGGTTCGGAATCCGCTAACCTGGTGGTACAATTGATAGATTACGACGGAAATAATTTCATGATAAGAAAGCCAATATCGCCTAAGGAAATTTCACGTCTTCACCAACTTTTTATTGAAGCAAACCTTATTGTTAATTTCCGCCCTGAGCATCAATTTTTGGTTGCATTATCGGAAAGGGGATTTATTATCGGCGGTCTATTTTACCTAGAAATGGACGAGCAATCGGTTCATATGGAGAAAATAGTAGTTTCCAACCAATACAGAAGAAAGGGAATAAGCGAAGGTTTGATGAATGAACTGTTTAAAAGATCAAAAAGCAACGGTTTTAAATCCCTTACAACCGGATTTTTCAGACCGGAATACTTCTACCGTTTCGGCTTCAAAATAGAGAAAAAATACTCCGGTTTGGTGAAGGATTTGACTGAATCTTAAAATTCCCCCGCGGTAAAAAATTTTTTATGAAAAATATTTTAAAAGCCTTGGAACACGTGTAGACAAATCGATATTTTTTCTTATCTTTAACAAACAAATTATTCATCCAATCTTGAATTAAATAACCCATGCCGTTAAAAAAGAAAGTAAAATACATCTTCATTACCGGAGGTGTAGTATCTTCTTTAGGCAAGGGAATTACAGCCTCTTCAATTGGTCTTCTTCTTAAGCTTCGCGGTTACAGTGTAACAATTCAAAAGTTCGATCCTTATATAAATGTCGATCCCGGGACGATGAATCCCTTCCAGCATGGCGAAGTTTACGTAACCGATGACGGTGCTGAAACCGACCTTGACCTTGGGCATTACGAGAGATTTTTGGATGTTGATATGTCCAAGGCGAATAACACAACAACCGGTCAAGTTTATAACGAGGTTATTACAAGAGAGAGAAGGGGAGATTATCTCGGTGCAACAATCCAGGTTATCCCGCACATCACAGACGAGATCAAAAGTCGTTTGAAGCAACTGGGTGAAACCGGCAAATACGATATCATAATTACCGAGATCGGGGGTACTGTCGGTGACATTGAGAGTTTGCCGTTTATGGAAGCTATTCGCCAGATTATGCTTGAAATGGGAAGGAAAAATGCAATCAGTATTCATGTTACACTGGTTCCTTATATTGCTTCGGCGGGAGAAGTGAAGACAAAACCTACTCAGCATAGTGTTAAAAATTTGCTTGAACTCGGAATTCAACCAAACATTTTAGTATGCCGGTCGGAACAAAAATTAACACAGGAACTTAGGGATAAGATTGCACTTTTCTGTAACGTTCATTCAGAAGCTGTAATTTCAGCTTACGATTGCTCAACAATATATGAAGTACCGTTGGTACTTTATGAACAAAATTTAGATCGGTATATTCTGGATAGGCTGAAGCTGCCCGATATTACAATTCATCTTGATGAATGGAAAGATTTTGTTGAAAAGATAAAACATCCTACCGGAAAAGTTAGAATTGCACTTTGCGGTAAATACATTGAAAACCAAGATGCATACAAGAGTATATCCGAAGCGTTTGTTCATGCCGGCGGTGAAAACGATGTTGAAGTTGAATCCGTTTTTATAAGTTCCGAAGAAGTTGAAAAGA